>JAYUBR010000761.1:0-1359 GCA_043740775.1 Ferruginibacter sp.
TATTAAGTAAATTTCAGAATAATGTTAAGAATGCAGAAAATCAAGTTGTTACTTTCTGCCACGAACAAATTGGTGCTGTAAAAGTAAAATTTGATAAGACCGATGTTTTGGTTGGTCAAACCTCAAATTATATTATGCCTGGCCAAGAGATGACAATAACAGCAGGTATTGGTGCCTATAGTTCCGGAGCCAAACCCACCATTTCAATTGGCGGTGCAAATATTGCTGTAATGGATGGGAAGGCTACTTATAAGGTTACTGCTAGCGGAGCTGGTGCCAAAAGTATACCTGTAACAGTTATTTATGAAGATCAAGATGGAATCAAACAAACAAGAACAACAAAAGTGGATTATGTTGTAGGTACTCCTGGTGGTGCAGCCATTATGCTTGATAAAATGAATGTATTTTATATTGGTGTTCCCAATCCTATTACAATTTCATCTGGTTCTGGCTGGGATAAAACATCTGTTTCTATGAGTGGTGGCTCAATGACTGGTTCGAATGGAAACAGGGTTGTAAGCGTAAGCGGAGGTACTGCGGCAAGCATTAGTGTAACAGCAGACGGAAAATCGAGTAAGTTTAATTTCAGGATTAAAACTATTCCAGATCCGATAGGAATGATTGGTCCAAGTAAAGGAGGAAGAATTCAATCCAATATTTTCAAAGCACAGGATTTCTTACGTGCGGAGCTATTAAATTTTGATTTTGATGCCAGGTTTAATGTTACCGGATCTACTGTTTATTTTGCAGGAGCTGGCTTTTCAAACAGCGGCAGTATACAAACAGCAACTATTACCAGTGGAAGTTTGGCACCCATAAAAAGTAAAATTGATTTATGTAAGCCCGGATCTACCGTAACTTTTGATGACTTAAAAGTGGTAGGACCTGATGGCAGATCAAGAACAATACCACCTGTTTCTTTTGTATTATTCTAAAATATCGTAAATATGAAAAAGTATCTTATTAAATTTTTATGTCTGACAGTTGTACTGACCCTTGTTTTTTCGGTTGCAGATGCACAAAAAAAACGTGCTGCTACCAAGCGGGGCAATACCACCACAAAAAAAACAACCAAGGGTAAAACCAAAGCAAACATCAAGTCTGGTGGCCAGGTTGATTCCGTTGCAGCAGTAGTGGCAGCGCCGGCAGCGCCAAGAATTGATAGTTTACCCATTACAAAAGTAAAGAAGTCTTTACGCCTGGATGAAGCTGTAGAAACTAAAGATATTATGGACAGAACTCCTTTGGCTTATGAACATTTAAGGGCAGATGATGCTGTTTACCGTCATAAAATATGGAGAGAAATTGATACAAGAGAAAAAGTAAATCTCCCGTTCCGTTACTCTGCCGATGAAAATA
>JAYUBR010000762.1:0-1357 GCA_043740775.1 Ferruginibacter sp.
CGACAATCGTTTGCAACAAACGATAATAAAAAATTAATAAAAAGAATAACTACAAAAAAGAATTGGAGCGGGCTTATTAATAAGAGCATAAATTGGGACTTATGTAGTATATTTGTAAATGCAAAAAAAAGATGGTCGTTACAGAAGTGCATCAGCACAAGCAACAATTAGAGAGCAGGTAATAGATTATTTAAAAAAACAGCGAGGCACCCAACACCAGGCTGCAGAGATATTTGGTTTACATATCCGCTCTGTAAATAGGATGTGGTCAAAGTATAAATCAGGAGGTAGTAGAAATATTAAAGAGAAGAAAAGAGGCGTACAAGGTGGCAAAAAGATTAATGGTAAGCAATCGGCTGAAGTAAGACAGTTGATAAAAGACAAATTGCCAGACCAGTTAAAATTATCTTTTGGCTTATGGACAAGAGAAGCTGTACAACAATTAATACTTGCCAGATATGGGATAGAATTAAGCCGTTGGCAAGTAGGCCGGTATTTGAAGAGTTGGGGCTATACCCCTCAAAAGCCAATTAGCAAAGCTTTTGAGCAAAAGCCTGCGAAAGTAAAAGAGTGGTTAGATAAACAATATCCGGCTATAAAAAAGAGAGCAGCTAAAGAAAATGCTGTTATTTATTTTGGCGATGAGACGGGAATGCGAAGTGACCACCAGGCAGGCAAAAGCTATGCACCACAAGGACAAACACCGGTGATAAAAAAGACAGGGCAGCGGTTTTCATTAAACATGATTTCAGCAATAAGTAACAAAGGTCATTTGCAATTTATGATATTAGATGGCAGATTTAATGGCGAAGTATTTAAAACATTTTTACAACAGATGATAAAATATAGCAGGCAAAAAATATACTTTGTAACTGATGGGCATCCTGCACACAAAACGAAAATACTCAATGAATGGTTAGCGGAAAACAAAGACAGGATTGAAGTATTTTTTCTACCGCCCTATAGCCCGGAGTTGAACCCACAGGAGTATGTTAACCAGGATGTGAAGACAAATATTATTGGAAAGAAACGGCCTGTTAATAAGGCTCAAATGCGTACCAATGTTGAGGATTTTATGAACGGAAGAAAACATGACAGAAAGCAAGTGCAAAAATACTTTCATGTAAGCCACGTTAGATATGCAGCTTAGAGAAATTATAAGTCCTATTTTACTAAACGATTAATAAGTATTCTATTTTAAAATAGAAATGAAATTAATAAAGAGAATCCCCAAATTGGCCAAGTATCTCCCCCCTTTTCGTCCAAGCATATAGAAAGTTCGCTAGCGCAAGCTTTGTCGCATAGCCTTGTGTGTTAGCCATGCTTCCCAAAACGGGACAAGTCGTGCTGAGTTTAA
>JAYUBR010000763.1:0-1356 GCA_043740775.1 Ferruginibacter sp.
TTAATGCCCAATTGTTCAATTTGTTGTTGTGTATCTGCTGCCATTTTATATGATATTTTTGAGGATAACTAAAAAATTAACTACTGATTATTATCAAAATTAAACCCATCTTCTTTATTATGTGGTTTTTATAATTGATAATGATGAACCGCTTTTAAATGCTGCGGGTTTTTATCACTTTGCTATGCATGGTACTGCTTCTCCCTAAAAGTTTTACGAAAGATGCTTTTTGAGTTATCAGGAGGAAAAGTTAACAACGCATTTTCATCGTTCTGCCAAAACCTATGCCAGTAGCGATTTATAAGCCACTATTTAATCAGGGATGGCCCCACCGTTTATTTTACCAACAGTTGTGTAATAATTTGCTCAATAAAGGGTAATAACATTATAGCTAACATTCAGTATCTTTTATAAAATTCTGAATGTTCTATTTAAAAAAGCTTTTTTTTAAATGAAAATAACATGACCAGAAAATAATATTTATTATTCACTGTATAATAATTGAAGGGTAACCATATTGCGGAAGTAAAAATCATTTTAATAATTTATTGGCTTTGTACATTCAAAGTGGCCTGATTTATGAGACAAATTACGTTCAAAATTTCATCTATTTTCTAAACTAAAATTTATTATTATGACAACAACAGCAACCGCCAGCATGACAACAAAACAGATTGCCAGCAGGCTTAAACAACTTTGCAGTAAAGGTGAGTACGAACAGGCTCAAACGGAATTATTTGCTGACAATGCTGTCAGCATCGAACAGGAAGCATCGCCCATGTTTGACAAAGAAACAAAGGGGTTAAAAGCCATCATTGAGAAAGGGCACAAATTTGAATCAATGGTCGAAAAGGTACATCTGAACACCATTTCTGACCCATTGATAGCGGGCAATTGCATCGCGTTTTTGTCAATAATGGATGCCACCATGAAAGGCAGGCCCAGGGAAACCATGAACGAACTATGTGTGTACAAAGTAAAAGATGGTAAAATAGTTTCTGAACAATTCTTTATGTAAACAGCGCCTGTTTTTATTTTAAAGTTTGTTGCCTTCTTTCGGGAAAATGATGGATGGTTTAAAGCTTTTGGCTTCTTCAAAATCCATGGTAGCGTAAGATAGGATGATGATGATATCTCCTTCAGCACCTTGTCTTGCTGCGGGCCCGTTGAGGCAACAAACTCCTGTTCCCCTGCCGCCTTTAATCACGTAGGTTTCGAGGCGGTTGCCATTGTTTACATTTACTACCTGTACCTTTTCATTTTCAATAAGGTTTGCTGCATCCATCAGGTCAAGGTCGAGCGTAATACTGCCCACATAATTCAGGTTGGCTTCCGTAATAACAATACGGTGTATTT
>JAYUBR010000764.1:0-4735 GCA_043740775.1 Ferruginibacter sp.
GCAGCAAGGTGAAAGGCAACATATTTACTAAAATCATCCATGGTGGTAATTATTCCTCCCATAGCGCCGTAAGCACCATCTCCCAATAACGGTTGCTCAACCCATTGGTCATTCAGCCAGCGATAACCATGTGCCAATTGACCTTCAGGTACGGCTTTATAATCCCAGTAAGTATGCGTCATGCCAAGGGGTATCAGGATATTGGCGGTTATATATTTTTCATACGTTTGACCGGAAACTTTTTTGATGATGTACCCCAGCATGGCGAAACCCATATTGCTGTATTCGTAAGCAATGCCGGGTGCATTGGAAAAAGAAATTCCTTTTTTAATCATGTGGATCATTGCTTCATCTGTAATGGCCAGTTGCCGGTCGCCCCAGGGATTGTCTTCAGGAAAACCTGCAGCATGTGTAAGCAGGTTGCGGATGGTAATTGCCGGCGCATCACTGGTAAGATTGGATTGCTCTTTCATTGAAGGAATGTATACATAAACAGGATCATCCAGTTTCAGTTTGCCTTCGTCTCTTAATTTTAAAATGGCCATCGCCGTAAAACTTTTGGTCATGGAGGCAATGCGAAAATCTGATTGCGTTGTTACGGCCGTTTTATTATCCAGGTTGGTATACCCCAAACTGGCTGTATGTACCAGTTTGCCATCCACTACTAAACCAAAAGCAAAACCCGGAAAATTATTTTTTTCAGCATACTCTTTACATATTTTATCAATTACCGGAAAAGTTGCTTCAAAGTCAGATGATCTTTTATTGGTTGTTTGTGCAACAGAATTTTTAGTGACAGATGCAAATAATAAAACCAGCAGCAGCGATACTATTGTATGTTTCTCCATTTTTTACCAGGTTGTTTAATTATTAAATTACTGCAAAAAGAGCGGAATGCTGTAAATCTTTTAAAAGCGTATTGATTATTCATTCGGGCTATTCGGACTATTTTTTACCTGCTTCATGGTTAAATAATCTGTTGGCGTCATGCCAAATTGTTTTAAAAAATTTCTCCCAAAATTAGTCTGCGAGCCATAGCCTGTCATATCCGCTACTTCATAAATTTTATATTTTCCTTCTACCAGTAATTCCGCCGCTTTTTTCAGGCGGGTGATGTTGATGAGTTCGTTGGGTGTAAGATCAGAAATTGATTTTATTTTCCGGTAAAGTGTTGGCTTACTCATGTTCATCAGTTTAGCTAATTTTTCCACATCCAGTTCCGCATCTTCCAGGTTGGCGTACACGGCTTCATTTATTTTTTCCAAAAACAATTCATCTGTTTTGGTATGTGCCATGCTTTTGATATGCACCAGCGGCGAGCTTACAAAATATTCTTTTATCTTGGTCCGGTTCATCAGCAGGTTGGCAATTTGCACCTGCAGGTATTCCGGCGAAAATGGTTTTTCAATATAGGCATCCGCACCAATTTCAAGTCCCTCAATTTTTGATTGCAAGCTATTTTTTGCGGTTAATAAAATCACCGGTATATGACTGTGTTCAAAATTGGTTTTAATTATTTTGCACATTTCCAATCCATCCATTACCGGCATCATAATATCTGAGATAATCAATTGAACAACCTTCTGTTTCAGCAGTTCCAAAGCTTCTTCGCCATTCAGTGCTTTAATGATGGTGTATTTTTCATTGAGTTCATTTTCTAAAAATTCAAGGATCTCTTCATTATCATCTGCTAACAAAAGGATTGGTTTCATAACAAGCTTATTTATTTTTTTGAACAGTCAATTGAAAAGCAATAAGCATATCAATTAGTCCTGAGTAAGTGGCATAACAAGGTAAAAAACATTCATCGGATTTTCAGGCGGCCTTATATCCAGTATACCTTTATGCAGTTGCACCAGCGAACGCGACAAAGCTAAACCAATGCCTGTACCTTTTTGTTTCTCTGTTTCTTTTAGCCTGAAAAAGGGTTCAAATATTTTATCCTTCATTTCATAGGGAACAAGGTAGCCATCATTTTTAATCTCAATTGTAAAGGATTTGCCTGGATGTTCAACAGGTAATAACTGCACCATTACTTTGGTGGCGGCGTATTTTATGGCATTGCTAAACAGGTTGGTCAGTATCTTGTTGAATGCCTCAATATCCGCATAAGCAAATAATTTTCCGGGGGGCATGTCCATTGTAAAAGCGAGATTCTTTTGCTCGGCCAGCGGCTTAAAATTGATAAAAGTTTCTTCCATTATTTCGGTGATATCGGCCCTTACACAATTTAAGCTAAACCCTTTAATTTCTGTTTGTCTGAAATCAAGCAATTGGTTACTCAAATCTATCAGCCGGTTGGTGTTGCGCTCCATAATTTTCAGACTGTCTTTTATTACCGGCACTTCGGTTGTATTCCGGATTACTTTTTCCAGCGGCCCTTTTATCAACGTTAGCGGGGTACGTATTTCATGGGCTACGTTGGTGAAAAATTCAATCTTTGCCTGCAATATTTCTTTCTCTTTGGCACCTTCCATCGCCTCAATTTTTCGTCTGTTTTTTTCTTCGGTGCGGTGGTGGTAATTGCGGATAAAATAATAGACTAACAAAACCCCCGCAATAATATAGCCTGCAAATGCCCAAATGGTAGCCCACCAGGGGGGCAGTATTTCAATGGTTAAAGCGGTTTCTTTTTTGTTCCATACGCCGCTACTATTTGAGGCCCTTACTTTAAAAACATAAGTGCCTGCAGATAACTCAGTAAAATATACTTTGCGGTTTGTTTTTAAATACACCCAATTGGTATCAAGCCCCTCCATCCGGTACTGGTACTCCGACATTTCGGGCGCAGCGTAACCCAGTGAAGCAAAGTCGATGCTAAATGTAGACTGGTTATAGTGTAACACAATTTTATCTGTACTGATGATAGATTTTGTGAGGGGCGAACCATTTTTTGCTATCAGCAGTTCTTTATTAAAAATCTGGAAACCGGTAATGTATACCGGTGGAACGAACGCATCTTTTATAAACTCATCCGGATGAAAACTGATGAGGCCTTTTACACTTCCAAAATACATTCTTCCATCATTGTCTTTAAAGGCTGAATTAAAATTAAACTGATCGCTCAGTATACCGTTGACTCTTGTATACACAATTGTTTGCCCTGTTGCAGGGGTAAAACAAACCAATCCTTTTGAAGTGCTGACCCATAAATTATTATTTTTATCTTCCAGCAAACCCAGTATAAAATTACTGGGAAATCCATCGCTGGTTGTATATCTTTTAAAGTCATTGCTTTCCCTGTTTAGTCTGCACAAGCCGCCTTCTGTTGCCAACCAGATATTTTTTTTACTGTCTTCAAAAATGCTGTTTACCCGGTCGCTGCACAAGCTGTTTTTATCAACTGCGCTGTACCTGAAATTACCGCTGTCATTAGTATTTGTATTGTAATAATTTACCCCATTGCCATAGGTGCCGGCCCATATAATACCATGTTCATCTTTTAAAATACCTGTGTACCAGTTATTCAATGGCATGCCTGGCAGTGGTATAAAATTGTTACCTGGTTTGTTAAATACGTAAGCGCCCTGTGTGGTACCCAACATAATCTCTCCGTTGGGCATTTGGGCTATGCAAAAAATAAAATTGCTCTTTAAATCATGTGCAGGGCCGCCATTGAAATGCTGTTTTACTTTACCTGTTTTAATATCCAGTATATCCAGCCCGTTTTCAAAAGTGCCTATCCAGGCTTCATCACCGGTTATCAGCAAGCCATGAATATTGGTGCTCGCTATACTTTTTTTATCGCCTGCCGGCTGATAATAGGTGAACAGTTTGGTAGCCGTATCATATTTATTTAAACCGGCATCTTCGGTACCTATCCACAGGTTGCCATAATGGTCCTGGTGTATTTCTCTTACTACATTTCCACTTAAAGAATTTTCATCCAGCCGGGGAAAGAATTTTTTAAAGGCAGTATGTTGCTGGTGATAATAATTAACGCCGCCAAAATAAGTACCGGCCCAAATACTGCCTTCCTTATCTTTTACAAAACAATACACGGCGTTGTCTGAAATGGAGTAGGGGTCGTTGTATTTTTTTTGCAGGTTAACAACATTCCCCGTCAACAGGTTATAAATGTAAATGCCCGACTCGGTACCTATCCAGCATTCATCCGCACTTGTCTGTACAAAATTGCGCACAAATATTTCAGTTTTATTGGTATTGTACGTAAGAATATCCTGGTACGTATTCGTCTGTATATCGAACATTTTTGCACCCTGGTTGGATGTGCCTACAAGTATCTTTCCACCGGATACGGCATAAACCCTTTCAACCCACCTGTTAACTGCCGGTGCCGAATGGGAAAAAATATCATAACTGCTGAACGCATTGTTTACAGGGTTATATCGTTTTATAAATCCTGTTGTGGTTGAAATCCAGATGCTTTCATCAGAAGCAATGCAAAGGGAAGTGGCTTCAAAATACTGAGCAATATTGTACTGTACTGTTTCTTTTTTTTGAGCATTGTATTTTGATAAAGTGAAACCCCAGATGTACCAGAGGTTGCCTTTGTCGTCCATTTTAATATCCCTGACAGGCCCGTTAACCGTGCCCTTCAGTAAACTGAAACTTTCTGTTACTTCGTTGTATTTATATAACCCGTTTTCTGTTCCCGCCCACAAAATGTCATTGGGATCTTCATATAAGCAATGAATAAAATTGCTGCCAATGCTGCCGCTGTCGTCAGGCGAATTTCTAAAAATTTTAAATGAATAGCCATCAAAGCGATCAA
>JAYUBR010000765.1:0-4734 GCA_043740775.1 Ferruginibacter sp.
TTTTTTTTGTAAAAGTGTATTTGCCGCCGCCCTGTGTTAATACAATTTCATTTTTGGTTAAATCGAATACAATCGCCAATCCTGCAGGCTCAAAGCTAAATGTATCTTTCCCTGTATTGTTAAGCGTAAATTTTTCCTGGCCGGTAGCTTCTGCCTCCAGGTTGTTACCTTCTTTGGTAAAAGTTATTTTATCGGAATGTCTTTGCTTGAATATAAACCTGTGTATTTATCCAGATCAATCATAACGACCGCTTTTTATTTTTTTGTACCCCAGGTATTATTGCTTTCGTCAGCATCCATGTAAATACCACCATCCAATTTTAGAAAAGCAATTTTCTTTTTGGTAGCAATGTTGATGGTTGCGGCTTGCTGGTTCTTTTCCCAGATACCAGCAGTGGCATGAATGGTTTCTTTTGTACTGTCAGTATATTCTATCATTACATCTGTTGGTATTGCGTAGCCACCAATATTTTTTATGCTCAGGGAATAGCCTGTAGCCGTTGGAGTTAATTTATCCACCGCGATATCCATATAAAAACTACTCATAAACCAGTTACTGAAATACCAGTTTAAGTCTTTGCCGGAAAAAGTAGAAAAACTGTTGAACATATCCCACGGTATTGGGTGTTTGCCATGCCAGTTGTCCATAAAGCCATGTAAAGATTTTTTAAATAATTCATCACCCAGCATATCTTTTAATGCCAGGTAAGCCAGTGCAGGTTTGCCATATTCATTTTCCCCCATGCCTTTTCCGCTTAACATGTTTACGGGCGTAATAATCGGTACCTGGGTTTCATCAGACGGATTTACAGCCCAACTGGCCACCCTGAATTGTTTGAAAAATGTATTGGCTTTTTCTTTATCCAGGTCAGCCTGGCCTATCAGGTTTTCAAAAGCGGTTGTCCAGCCTTCGTCCATAAAACCATACCGGTGTTCGTTAATGCCCATGTAAAAAGGAAAATAACTATGCCCCACTTCATGTTCGGCAATAAATCGTTGTATTGCATCGTCATCCTGCGGGCTATCATTGGCCATCATAGGATATTCCATATCAGCAAAGCCCTGTATAATGGTGCTTTTTGGAAAAGGATACGCAACACCCGGCCAGTTATTGCTGTACCAGTCAAGCGAATGCTGAATGTGTTTTACCTGGTTGTGAAAATTGGTGGCACTGTTTAAATAAGCAGACTGGCAACTGGCCCTGCGCCCGGTTTTTTTATCTACCAAAACACTTGCTGCATCCCATACATAATGATCACTGATGCAATAAGCCATATCGCTTACATTGGTTGCCTTCCATTTCCAGATATTGGTTGTATTTTGAGTAGTGATATTTTTTGCTTCAATATCTTTTTGCGTGGCTACGTTTATTACCTGGTCGCTGGTAAAACTTTTATTAAATTTTTCAAGATAAGCAGGTTGCAAAACTTCGGGTGCATTCAGCAAATCACCTGTACCCCAAACCAGGAAATTTTTAGGAACGGTAACTGCTACAGTGTAATCATTAAAGTCGTTGTAAAATTCCTGGGCATCTGTAAAATCCATCCTGTCCCAGCCAAACACATCATCCATCACGGCCACTCTTGGGTAAAAATAAGCCAGGAAAAAACTGGTGCTATCCAACTTACCTTCCCGGCCACTTCTTTCACTCATATCGTAATGCCAGTTAAAACTCAATTGTACACTATCGCCTGTTGCCACGGGTTTACTTAAACTTATTCTTTTCCAGGTTTCTCCGTTGGGGTCTCCAAATGTAGAAATCTTTCCATTTTCCATAAATTGATCAATGTGTATACCGGTGGTTAAATAATCCGCTTCAGCCGTTCTTTGCCTGCCTGTGCCGGGGCTGTGAATATTCATGATTAGTTTTATTACAATATTGCTGATGGGCTTTGGGCTGTTATTGATATAACTAATTGTTTCATTACCTGTAACAGTTTTGGCAGGTGGTGCTACTGCTACATTGATAGTATAACGCCCATGGTTTTGCCAGTAATTTTTACCAGGTTTACCATCCATGCTGCGGGTTTGGTTTGTGTATGCCTTTTTAATATTCTGTGGCATAAATAAAGGTTGCTGCGCATACGCATATAAGGTAGTGAGCAGGTAAATCATTAAAAAAGCTTTGTTCATTATATATATTTTAAATAAAAATAAAGAACCGTCAATGTAACAACTTTTTATTTTATACAAGCGGTAATGTTCAGTAATCGAAATGAAAAGAAAATTTTCTAATTAAAAATTAATAATTGTTAATTCGTACTCTGTGAATCGCTTTTAAAAATCAAAAATTTTTTTACTTAATTTAACCGCCGTGGACAGTGTCCCCACTGGCCACTTCTTAAGTTATAATGTATTCCCAAAATCGTTTTAAACAGCTTCTAAGAATCGCATTAAAATCAAACATTTTTTTACTTAATTTTATTTTATCTGTCACAAAATAATTATTAAAAAGTGAGGAAAATTTATAAACCTGCAGATGGGTATGATGCATTTTATCAATCTTATATGGACTGTGTTCCGGAGGATGGAAACCTGTTGCAACATTTAAAAGATATTACGGTAGAAACAGAGAATTTGGCGACAGGGCTTTCAGAAGAAAAACTTACTTACCGTTACAGTGAAAATAAATGGACCATTAAAGATGTTTTGTTACATCTTGCTGATTGCGAAAGAATAATTATTTACCGTGCATTAAGGATTGCAAGAGGAGACAAAACCAACCTGCCTGGCTTTGATGAAAATTTTTTTGTTTCTACCGCCGGAGCCAACTGTAGAACAGTGAAAAGTATTTTGGAAGAATTAGCGCTGATGCGAAAAGCCAGCATTTTTTTTATTGAAACGTTGAAAGATGAAGCATTGGAAAATAGCGGTATGGCAAACGGATTTAAGTTATCAGCAAAATTATTTGTGAACCATCTTTATGGTCACCATCGTCATCACCTTAATATTATAAAGGAAAGATATTTGCAAAAAGGTTGATTTAGGAAAATAATGTACAAAAATTTAAAAAGAGAAGCCAGGATAAAAATCCAGCTTCGTTTTTTGTACAATATCCTATGAAAAAATTAAATCTCATATTAATAATTATTCCAGGTTTTTTTAATAGTGGCCATGATATTTTACCTGGAATTATTTTCTCTACATAACAAACACTTACAGTTCTTCATAATTAATCTGTAGAATCAATCACATTATTTAAATGCCTGCAACTGTGTCAAAATGCCTGATCTAGAATAATTGTTGATAAATTAACTTCATCAAATGTTTTATTTAACTGAAAAAATTAACCGTTAAAACAGTATAAATATTCAGTTTTTTGGCTCGGCCATATTTTCAATTAGTTTTAATAAAGTGGCGGTATTTTTTATGCTTATTTCCGACAATTCTTTGTAGGCTGCAATGGAAGGATTTTCTACATTAAGCATTTTGGAACACAAGGCATCATTGTTAATTAATTCTTTCATCCATACCAGCAATACAACCTGTAGTTGCGATAAGTTGCTTCTGCTTTCCTGAATTTTATCTGCGGGTAATTTAATAAAATAAGTTAGAATGTCAATTAGCCCAATAGCTCCGAAAGATACAGCAAGTATGGTTTTCCCCATAGCGCCAAATACAATAGCGGTTACAATAAGCAACACTCCAAGTATAAAGGCAATTGTATAAATTGTTATCACTCTATTGAAGGCTCCAAGTGTTCCGGTTGCATTGGCAATCAGCGATTTCTTTAACTGATCCACCAGTCCCATGGTATCCGTGCCGCTTTTTTGAAAGGATTTGTTTCTTTCCAGCGTGAATTCAATATTTTGATCAATGACGGGTTTATTGGCTGCAGTAACATAAAAATCAAGTTGTTGCAAAGTTGTGTTCTGCGCCGTAAGAATTTCCAGTATCATTTTTGTTTGTGTTTCTGTAAATCCTTTTTCTAACAGTTCCTTTGCCTTTATAAACCCCGGCTCCTTTACTGATAAAAGGCGATATAATTCTATAAGGCCATCGGGGCATGGTGTGTTTTTAATATTTGGTTCTTGTTCCATAATTTATTTATTGTAGAAAATTAAACAATAATTATTTCAATCCTGATTTAACGGATGAAGAAAAACAGCAGCAGCATAAAGAAAAAGTATGTACTGCTGTAAAAATTGCATCTTTAATTGGAATAAATTACAACAAAAATTTTTATCATTAAAATAAAGATGTTTTTACTTTTATAACGCAAAAATTGTCCGGTTTCCATTGTACGCCTTTAAAAAATTCCCATACATACAAATACACATCGATATCGCCCGGGTAATCGTGATGACCGCCAATCACTTTTAGCAAGGTAACCGGTGGTTTGCTGGCTGCATTATAGGTGTAACTTTCAATCGTTTTATGATCTGATGTATCGGTATCTGGTAACATCGTTTTTGTAGGTACACCATTATAACCTGCCAGCGATGCCCAGTAAGCGAACGTATTTTCTGAGCTGCGAACTACACCAAAGCTGGCGTTGTTTACAAACATTTCACCCCCGTTGTAAGGGTTTGTTTTATCATCTGTTCCGTTTATAATCAATACGGGTAAAGCTTTCCCGGCAAGCGTACAATCGCAGCTGGCAGAGTCGGGCATATTGGCTACGATGGCTGCGATAGCTTTTATTTGTGCAGGCATTGTCATTGCCAGTTTGTATGACATGTGGCCGCCACCTGAAAAACCCGCAGCAAAAATGTTGCTTTTGCTGATTTCATA
>JAYUBR010000766.1:0-1354 GCA_043740775.1 Ferruginibacter sp.
ATTCCCAGTATGGCTCCTGCTGCTAATCCTGTAACTAATCCTGTAATAACTTTTCCGCTACTCATAAAATAAGTTTTAAAATTTAATTAATATATTTACAGGTGGATCGAATCCAACATCAAGCCAACAATTAAATAAAGTACTAATTGCTTTACAACTAAATACTATATTGCATTACAAGCGTAGTTAAGTACTTACAACTGTGTAAAAACCTGCACTGTCTTGCGTAAAAATCTCCACAAAAGGTTATATATTATTGAACAGGAAATGTGCTTTACTCATTGCAGCAACAGCCGAGGGGAGTTAGCTGCCCTGGCAATGTTAGCGGGCAGATGTGCATTACGGAATACAAAATGAAATTTTAAAATACAGGGCAACAATTAACCTGTTAACGCTGATGTCTGCATTATTTTAGATTAACCCGATGAACATAAAATCAGCGGAGTATTTTGGCTGAATACGTGACTGTACTAATAATCTCCGGTTATTTGAAATAACTTACAGATGTTTAAACGTAAATCCATCATAAATGAAATTCGATCCAAATAATAAAATAATTCAGCTTTGTATAGGAGGGATTAACATTGAAGGAAAAGGAGAAACAGAAAACGCTTATCAATTATTTTATTGGCTATGTTACCTCAAAATTGTACGAAGTAAGAATGTACGACTGGGATGAAAAACAGGTGGCTTACCAGAAAAACCAATGGGGCAATGTGATGGCAATGTAATCAGTTGTTCATACATCCCCAAATTATCAGCGTACCAGATGATGAAACCGGTACAGGTAAATAAAACAAAGAAAAATTTATGCGGTTATGTTATGTTGTTAAAAAAGTAAAGCAATAAAAAATAAGTGCTCATAAGTGTTGATTATAAATGTTGATTGTGCGCCCGGGGAAACCAGGGCGGTTTTATTTACAGTATACAGGGTAAAGTGTTTGAACTCACTAAATAAATTATTATTTTGAATTGGTGATTGGCCGCCGCAATTCAGCAATACAAAAAACAACCAAACTCCCCAATTTTCGTCCGGGCCGGGTTTTCGCCGCCTGATCTTTCAATGAGAACGAAACTACCTGCGAAACCCCGCTAAAAAGTGTCCCATTCAGCATACACTCAATGCAACATTTTTATATCTTCATGTTGTGGATCTGTAATGTAGCTGGTGTGCGCATATTCATTGCGAAGCGTATTCAACCTCGGGGTTTCGATGATGTGTGCGTTTATAAAATTAAAAATATACATGTAAAAAGGGGTAGAGTAGGCAAGGGCATTTCAGCCCAAGCCTCTCACAGAACCGTACGTGAAGCTCTCACTTCATACGGCTCTTCTCTTTCGGTATTAGAAGAAT
>JAYUBR010000767.1:0-1353 GCA_043740775.1 Ferruginibacter sp.
CTCATTCGATAATTCATTGAAACAATTGCATACCCATGGTTCAACCCCTTAAGCATTGGGTTGAGTTGCCCATCGGCTTTATCACCAAACATAAACGCACCACCGTGTATACTAATAATTACAGGGAAAGGCCCATCCCCTTCATCAGGCAAATAGATATCTAATTTTTCAGCCGGCGACAAATTTGCATAGGGTATATTCAGCCACTTTCTTTTAATGTTTGACACGTCAACTAATGCTGGTTGTGCAAACAAAACAGATGTGAAAACGGAAAAGGAAGCAACAAGAATAATAGTTAACGATCTCATGTAAGTAATTTTTGATTAATTGAATATTTTTTTCGTGGCAAATTTCTATACCAACTTCAACGGTTCAATTAATGTTGTCATTTAAATTTTATTTTGAGCTAATGTTTATGATAATATGAAAATTACTTTATTGACTATGTATGTTTGATTGCACGAATCTATTTTATTCATGAGAGAAATTTTTTAAAATGCTGCCAACTGACAAAAGTTTGCTGTGAACAAATGAAATGGTGAAATTTAAATTCCTTGAGACTATTCATTGAGTCTATTTCCTGCAAACAATAATGTGAGCGTTAAAAGCGAAAAGCCACAAAAATTCTTTATCATGCAATACTTATTTTAAAGAATGCAATAAAATTCATTACAAGGAAAAATATTCATCACTTCACCATGAAGGAATAAATACATCTCCTTTGCTCAACAACCTTGCTGTTCTTATCACGCCAGATCTATTAATGGTCAAATTGCCGTCACTAAAATCAAAGTCTAAATTGACTGTAAATTCTCCTGAAGGATGCTCAATGGAGAAAAGATTATTGCCCTTTTCAAAATGAGCAATGCCTTCTGTAACACTCTTAGGTATTAAACACGCAGTTGCCACTGAAACAGCCGCCAGCACACCAATGGCATCATGTACCACATGCGGAATAAACATTCTTGTATTCATTACCCCACCATTTTGTGGCAATGATACCAGGCATATTTTTGGAATCGTTTGCTGGCTTACATCTCCCAGTTTCATCATTAAGCCTGCCTGCAACCTGATCGCTTCAATTGTTTGTTTTAATGGTTTATTGGCTTCCAATACTTCTTTGGTTTCATTACCTTTCAGATTAAGATCACTTGCTTTCATTAACACGACAGGCATTCCATTATCTATGCAAGTAATTGCTACACCGTTAATAATATCTTTGGCATTACCTGTTGGTAGCAATGTGCCACAGGTAGCGCCAACTGTTTCTAAATAATTACAAATGATGGGAGCAGCTGTACCCGGCACACCATCTACTTTTGCATTTCCTGAATATTGCACTTCACCATTCGG
>JAYUBR010000768.1:0-1351 GCA_043740775.1 Ferruginibacter sp.
GCCTGTGCTTCTGCTTTTTGAAGATCGAGATATCGTTTGTAAGTCTGACCAAATACTCCGGCGAACCGTTTAAAGATAACAGAAGCTTTTTGAGCCAGGGGTTCTTTAGTGAACGAAAAAATAGACCCCTCAGCGAAATAGAAATCCGTATGAAATTCTCTTAAAGGCAGTGCATCCAAATCAAAAAGTGTTGGGTAATATTTTGTGTCGTTTATTGCCTGATAATATGATATTAAATCTTCTCCAATCATTGGATAGGTGAAAACAGGTTCTTTGGCTTCCCAAGCATGGTATATCCCCTGCAACAACGGATGCATTTCTAAATCCAACTGACCAATGATTAATGAAGCCTTTCCATCCGGGTTTGATCTTGCAGTCCATACTTCAGCCATCATTGATTTACTGAAGATGAGTATCCCACAACGATTTGTTTTCACCTCAAGTTTTACCAACTCGTCAAACATAGAAGCAACTGTATCTCCTACATCGTGGCTATTATGCATCGCCATTGTTTTGCTTCTCACTCTTTCCAATGCCAATTCTATCTCTGCTTCTCTTGCCTGTGCTTCTGCTTTTTGCAGATCGAGAAAACGGGTATAGGTTTGTTCAAACACTTTTGCGAAGCGTTTAAAAATATCGTGTGATTCGGGTACAGGTTCATGTAGATGAAATGATAAATAACCATTATTAAAAAAAGCAAAATGATAAACCATTGTTTCAGGAAATGCATAACCTGTTTCCTTAAGATGCTTTATAATATCTCCAATACCGGGCAATGTACATAAATAATCAAAATGTTTTTCCAGTGCTTTGCCACCAACTTCTTTCACCAAAAAAGTTTCTCCGTTTTTCCTGGCTGCATAAACATTCTTATAAATTGCGCTTTCTGTATGTGGCATTTTAAACGGTGCCTGCAACCCACCTTCTGCTGAACTCACCCACACAGTGGCCGCTTTCTCATCTTTGTTCCAGATATTAAAACCGCAACTTCCTGTTTGAACATCTAATGCTTTCATCTGCTGAAATAATAATATAGCAGCATCTTGTAGTTCATCGCTTTTTTGCATAGCCATTGTTCTTGCACGAACTCTTTCTAAAGCCAATTGAATCTGTGATTCTCTTGCCTGTGCTTCGGCTCTTTGTAAATCAAGAAAACGGGTATAGGTCTGTTCAAATACAGCTGCAAACCTTTTGAATACATCATGAAATTCAGGACAAGGTTCCAATGTAATAAACAGCAAATTGCCGTGCGAAAAATTAGCCAGGTGATGTATTTGTGTTTCGGGTAAATCGAAACCCATACTTACTGCGTAATCGAAATATGCTTTAAAAGCCGGAATAGTTTTAAGAT
>JAYUBR010000769.1:0-1350 GCA_043740775.1 Ferruginibacter sp.
CCGATGATAAAAAGGCTTTCAAAAAAAACTCCGTATGATTCTCAAAAAGGAGAAATATGAAATTTATTTCGAAGATGAATGTCATTTTCAACGCAACACTGTTGCCGTGGCACGTGTCCCCACGTGCCACTTCCGCGATTTGGTATGTTCCTGTGTTGGGAGTGAGTAACAAAGTTTAAACGTTCACTCAAAAATGTATTGACCTGACAGAAATACAAAATGTATAACATCAGGAGGTTGATATCAGATATGTTTTTGGCGACAGTGTAAGTTTTAATCTGACTCAACAATTATTGTAAATTTGAGAAATTAAAAACTCAAAATAATATGAAATATCTAATCACTCTGCTGCTTGCAACAATAACGGTAGCGACAATGACGGTTGCTCAACAACAATCCTTTAAAACTCCTCAGGAAGAAATTATTTACTTAGAGAAATCTTTTGCAGCGGCAGTCAAAACTCAGGACACAGTGCAAACCAAAAAGTTTCAATCTGATACATACTTCCTGGCTATCGGAGTGCAAGGAATGGCTTTTCAAATTATCCCGAGAGAGCACTGGCTTTCGAATTTAAAAGATTATGTGACCGAATCTTTTTCCATTGATGATATTAAAGTGAATGTATACGGGAATACGGCAGTCGCAATGTTACTGTATTCACAGAAAGCAACTTTTCGTGGGCAGGATAGAAGTGCACAGTTTGTGCTCACGGATATTTGGGTGAAGGGAGATAAAAAATGGTTGATTGCGGAGAGACATTCAAGTCGTCCTGAAATAACTTTAGCTACGCAACCAAAGTAAATGAGCCCTTGCAACGTGGCCGTTATTTATGAGCACGATTGAACTTTCATTTGCTCCCGTGGCAAGTGTCTTCAACTTGACACAACCTTTAACATACGCCCACTAAAAACTGCTCATTTAATTTATATAGCATTTGTGTTGCGAACCCATTTAACGAAGTAACCTTTTAAGCCCAGTGTCCGGGGAAGATAACGGCCATGAAGAAAGGAGTGAGTAACAAATTTGAAAAGTTCACTCAAAAATGTATTGACCTGACAGCAATACAAAATGTATAACATCAGGAGGTTATTTGCAAACGCTACAATGCTGCGTAGTGAGATGCTTATATCATATATTTACGGTGTTAGCACCAATTGCAAAATTGGCTTCCATACTGCGTTTAACAAGATAATCTCTGACTTTTTTAGGCTATAAAATAACAGAAAAATTATTATCTTTATGGCGTTAAAATAAAGTATGCTGACAATATTATTTATTTAAGGATGGAGATTATTTTTTTATTCGAATGAAGGAAATGAACCAATTCATGTTCATGCAGAAAAGGGAGAT
>JAYUBR010000770.1:0-1350 GCA_043740775.1 Ferruginibacter sp.
GGTAATGTTGATGTCGTTTAAAAAAACTTCGCCTTCATCGGGTTTTACCAAGCCTACCACCTGGTAAAAAGATGTGGTTTTACCGGCGCCATTGGGCCCAAGCAAACCAACAATTTCTCCCTGTTTTACATTAAAGGAAACATTATTTACCACAGTACGGCTGCCGTAAATTTTTACTAAGTTTTTGGTTTGTATGGTCAGGCTCACTAAAAATTATTTATAACAAAAATAAGCCATTGGGCAATTACATTTTTTTAATTAAGTTTCTTAACAGATTATATTAGCCCTTACTATTTTTGATTTGTCGTTGGTCTGGGATCAGACCGCGGCAAAGACCTATGCGGAACAACGGCGGTGGATGAGCTTTATTAAATGTATACTCCTTCGTACTCCCGGTCTCATACCGGGTTGCATTGTATGTCACAATAATCCTGCGGAACACTTACACCAGTATAGTCTCTTATAACACGCCACACAGGAAGCCAACACACAAAACCCTCGCATCATTTCTGCGCTAGTTTTCGCATCTCTGCGCCATTAAAGAGCGCATGGTTCATCCCGTTAGAGCCGGGCCCGGTCTTTGACCCGCCGGTAAGGAAAAAAAGTTAGTATGGTTAGTGATTCGCAGCAGGTGAGCGGCTAAGCGGCGTCGCACCGGGATAGAAAATTATATTAAATTGGTAGTACCAACAACGGCAGAAAATACTTATATTACTATTTAAAATATTTTTCTCCTTCTGCAACCTGTTGCTATAAAATAATAAATTAAATACACTTAAAACTTTTGTTATGAAAAAAATTACTCTTCTCGCCGCCATTTCTTTTTGTATTCTTTTTACAAAACTGTATGCTCAGGTAGGCATTGGCACTGCCACGCCTAATGCTGCTTCGGTGTTACATGTAGATGCAGGTACAAGCATAACCAAAGGCCTTTTGATAACGGGTACTTTCAATTCAGGCGCTACTATTCCTAATTTAGGTGCCGGTTCCCGCCTAATGTTTTACCCAGGTAAAGCAGCTTTCCGTGCAGGCTTTGTTAACAGCAACCAATGGGACGATTTACTTGTTGGCCAGTATTCTGTTGCAATGGGAAACAACACTAATGCCAGTGGAAACTATTCTACTGCAATGGGGTTTAACACTACTGCCAGTGGAAACTATTCTACTGCAATGGGATTTAACACTACTGCCAGTGGAAACTATTCTACTGCAATTGGATTAAACACTAAGGCCAATGGAGACTATTCTACTGCAATGGGATACCTCACTAGTGCCAATGGAGACTATTCTACTGCAATTGGACACACTACTACTGCCAGTGGAGTCCATTCAACGTCCATGGGTTATAAT
>JAYUBR010000771.1:0-1350 GCA_043740775.1 Ferruginibacter sp.
CTTTGCCGTGTTTCTTAATATTTTACGCAGGCTCTTTTTTGCAAAATATAAATTGCTTGTATTGATCAGTTTAAACTCAGCTTCCATCTCGCTTTTAATGTTGCTGATGTACGCATGTTCGTCGTTGCTTTCAAACAACAGGTAATTCAACAATTCTTTATTGTCTTTTTTATATTTGGCAAGCCGCAAAAAAAGTTCCAGCAACTTTGCCTGGGGAATATTGTTTAGCTCCTGCTTTATATCATTGATACTTGCTGCTTTCATTGGGCAAAATTAATTAAATTTCATTGATCTTATTGACAGAAGTATGGGCACGATAGCGCAAGCTGAGACAGCTCAACCTATCGCTAATGCGGCGTAATCATACTATTTAAACACCGTAATAAATAAACGGTCAAAAATTATTTCGAAAAAAGAACAACAAGTTGCAACCCCTTTGAAAAGATAAACGTATTAGATTATAGAAGGTTTGTAAATGACCCAGGCTGCTTTTAACCCTGTTATTTTACTGACAATAACTTTTAAAATAACCACTCGGATTTCTTGAATAAAACAATCGACATAGTAAATGGTTGCAGAGCGAATGATCATAAGTATCAAAAGCTGTTGTATGACAATTATCGTGCGTTCGCATTAAAAATTGTTTTCCGGTATATCTATAATTACGAAGAAGCACTTGAAATTACCAACGATGGCTTTGTTAAATTCTTTTTACAGATAGATAAATTCAGGTGTGAAAATGAAGCTGACGCGGATAAATTTTTACCCGGCTGGATCAAAAGAATAATGATCAATACTGCTATTGATCTTTTAAGAAAAAAAATGTTGTTACCTGAAATTGGAGGAATTGCAGAAGATGTTTGGGACATGAAAGACAAAACTGTATCAGCCGAACAGATGATCATTTATAAAGACCTGGTATCAATGGTGAAGAAGTTACCCCCACCCTACCGCATTGTTTTTAATATGCATGCAATAGATGGGTATACGCACATAGAGATTGCGGAGAGTTTAAAAATTCCGGTGGGCACATCAAAATCAAATTTATTAAGAGCACGGGCACTGCTACAAAAATATTTAAACCAAATAGAATCGCTGACTGTATGCAGTATTTAGAAAACGATATGGATGATTTGTTTAAGAGGGCGGCAGAAAATTACCCTCTTAAAACAGGCGAAGGCGATTGGCAAACTATCGTCGGCCGGCTTAAGCCAGAACCGGACAAAACCAGCCCGATTGCAACTTTCAAAAAAAGAATGAACAAAGAATTGCTTGGGCTGGTATTGGTTTTTTCAACATTAACTATAGGTCAATCTGCATTACAACTACCAAAATCCGGGCTATCTTCCC
>JAYUBR010000772.1:0-14625 GCA_043740775.1 Ferruginibacter sp.
GAACCCCGTTTTAAATCATGACTTTGCAGACCCCACAGTAATTAGTGGAACCAACGGTAAATTTTATGCTTATGCAACACAGGGAAGCCCTGATGGTAAATTGTTGAACATCCAGGTTGCTTCTTCTGCGGATATGTTTAATTGGAAAATAGAAGGCGATGCCCTGTCACAAAAACCAACCTGGGCCAGCAATACTTCCAGCTTTTGGGCACCGCACGTTTTATATGATGCCTCCATAAAAAAGTATGTGCTGTTCTTTTCATCTGCCACCAATGATACTTTAAAGGGCAAATGTATTGGTGTTGCTTTTGCCGGTTTGCCAACAGGGCCTTTTATTGATAAAGGCACTCCCCTTATTTGTGGCGAAGGTTTCATTAATATAGATCCGATGGCGTTGATAGATCCGGTGACTAAGAAAAAATTATTGTTCTGGGGTTCCGGCTTTAAGCCAATCAAGGTGCAGGAGCTTACCAATGACTGGAAAAATTTTAAGACCGGAACTACTGCGTTGGATCTTGTATGGCCTGGAAAAGAAAAAGACTACACCATACTGTTAGAAGGCGCGTGGGTAGATTGCCAGGATGGTAAATATTACCTCTATTATTCCGGCGATAATTGTTGTGGCGAAAAAGCACATTATGCTGTAATGGTTGCAAGGGCTGATAATGCCATGGGGCCATATCAGCGTATGGGCGAGACCAACAAAACCGGCAGCAGTGTTATACTGCAGCAAGATACAGCATGGCTGGCACCGGGACACAATTCGATTTTTAAAGATCGTAAAGGAAATAAATGGATCGCTTATCATGCCATTGATAAAAAAAATACGGGCAATAAAAATGGTGGTAGCAGGAGAGTGATGTTGATAAAGCGCATTGTTTATAAAAATGGATGGCCTGTTGTGAAGTGACCGTGGATGACAAAGTATAAATTAAATGTCAACTAAGCGCCATGGATATGGAAAAGTATAAGCGTGCGCTGCCATTGAAGTACCACATAGCTGCTGTATTCGTTGGGCCACTAATTTTATTTTTAAATAGCATCGCAAGGATGATGGCTGTTAACACGGTTAAAATATTCCTTCACAGCAACGTCACCTCCATAGGCCGTGTGTTAGCCAGTGACGTTGCGTACTACGAAACAACATTTGGTTACAAAAACGCAACGCCCTTTGGCTTACGCACAAAACCATCCAAGGAGACGATGGTGGGAAGAAGGGGTGTAGGATGCTTTATTATGACATTTATTACTTTTCTTTATTTTGTTACCGAACCAATAAGTTCTGCCTGAAGCAGGTATTGAGAATTTATCGGTTATCTTTAATCCTTATAATTCGAACACGCTAAATTATGGCCAAAGCTAAAAAAACTGCAACGTCAACAAAACCCATTGAACAGTACGAACATAAAGACAAAGAAAGACTGAACAACCCTCCTGTTGGACTGGTAGATGCACACACTGACAATGGCGGTTACAAAAAGAAAACTTATCAATACGACCCACACCTTGACCCTCAACTACAATGGACAGGTAAAGCCGAACACATAAGTTTTGATGTGCCAACAGTTAGCCTGCATGTGCATGAACGCATAGACCCACGGCGGATAATTGAAACCGTAAAAAAAGCAGAAGAAGTATCGCCACAAATGAGTTTGTTTGAAGAACAAAAGAAACCATTAAGGGAAGCAATAGAGTTTTACAAGCACAAAGAAAACTGGAGTAACCGGTTGATTGCTGGTGACAGCCTTTTGGTGATGAATAGTTTGCTGGAAAAAGAAGGCATGGGTGGTAAAGTACAAATGGTATATTTTGACCCGCCTTATGGAATAAAATATGGCAGCAACTTTCAGCCATTTGTAAATAAAAGTGATGTGAAAGATGGCAATGATGGTGACTTAACATCCGAACCTGAAATGCTAAAAGCTTTTAGAGATACCTGGGAGCTTGGTATTCATTCTTATCTCACTTATTTAAGGGATAGGTTGCTTTTAGCCAAAGAACTTTTACATGAAAGTGGTAGTGTTTTTGTGCAGATTAGCGATGAAAATGTTCATCATGTAAAAGAATTAATGGATGAGGTTTTTGGTAGAGAGAATTTTATAAGCCTCATTGCCTTTACTTCAACAAGTGGATTTGCAAGCTCAACTCTTGCTAGAACTGGAGATTACTTAATCTGGTATTCAAAGGATAAATCTAAAATTAAATACCACCAATTGTACAACGATAAAGATATTTCAATTCAAGGTGGGAATTATAAATGGGTTAAATTAAAAGATGGAAGTTATCGAGGTTTAACTACGCAAGAAATAAATGGGGAACAAAAATTACCCGAAGATTCCAAATTGTATCAGCCCACTAGTCTCGTTTCACAAGGGGCGACTAATACACCTCAAGAATTTCAACATTTAGATAAGAAATATTATCCCCCAAATGGACAGCATTGGAAAACATCCATTGAAGGCTTAGCAAAACTTGCTAAAGAAGGGAGAATCCATGTTGCAGAAAATAGTATTAGATATGTAAGATATGCTACTGATTTCCCTTTTAAGCCCATAAATAATTTGTGGATAGATACTGCTACAGGAAACTTTACTGATGAGAAAATTTATGTAGTCCAAACAGGTACAAAATTAATAACCCGTTGCCTGCTTATGACCTCCGACCCTGGTGATTTAGTTTTAGATATTACATGTGGCAGTGGGACTACTGCTTATGTAGCTGAGAATTGGGGAAGGCGATGGATTACTTGCGACACTTCGAGAGTAGCATTAACCTTAACTAAACAAAGATTAATGGCTGCATATTTTTCGTATTATGAATTAGCGTATCCAAATGAAGGCGTAGGTAGTGGATTCAAATACGAAACAGTTCAACATATTATGTTGGGTACTATCGCTAACAATGAACCCACTGTTCAAGAAACACTTTTTGATAGGCCATTCTCCAATAGTAAAAAAACAAGAGTTACCGGCCCTTTTACTGTTGAAGCAGTTCCAGCACCAGTTGCGAGAACATTTGAAGAATTAGAGGCCGATACAGCCATTGAAGCAGATAATTCAGTTGCAAGAACCGGCGAAACATTAAGACAAGATGAATGGAGAAATGAATTGCTTCGTACAGGAGTAAGGGCTAAAGGAGGTAAACTAATTGAGTTTAGCAGGGTAGAGCCATTAAGCGGTACAAGATTTTTACAGGCAGAAGCAGAAACAAAAGTAGAGCTATCAAAAAAAAATTTGTTTGATAAAAATCAACCAACCCTTTTACAACAGCCACAACGGGTAGTAGTTTGTTTTGGACCAGAACATGCACCATTAGAGCAACGTATGGTGGAACTGGCTTTGGAAGAAGCAAGAACACTGAGACCAAAACCTGAAATTATTTTATTCTGTGCTTTTCATTTTGACCCCGAAGCAAGAAAAGATATTGAAGAAACCAACTGGCCGGGCATTACATTGCTGGAAGCCCAAATGAATGCAGACCTGCTTACAGACGACCTTAAAAAGAAACGCGGCAGCAATGAAAGTTTTTGGTTAATTGGTCAGCCCGATGTGCAAAGCAAAATAATTAAAGAAGGTGATAATAAAGGAAAATACATTGTAGAAGTTCACGGCTTTGATTATTACAATCCTAAAACAGGAACGGTAGATAGTGGTGGCAAAGGCGATATAGCCATGTGGATGCTCGACCACGATTATGATGGCAGAAGTTTATTTCCTTCGCAGGTATTTTTTCCCATGGCAGGTGCAAAAGAAGGTTGGGCCACATTGGCTAAAAACCTGAAAGCCGAAATTGATGAAGAAAAAATTGAAGCGTTTGGCGGAACAGTATCTTTGCCTTTCACCCCAGGCAAGAATGTAGCTGTAAAGATTATTGATGCAAGAGGAATTGAATCATTAAAAATTATCAGATTGTAAAAAAATAATAAAATGATTATTTCAAGATTGATTTTAAAAAATTGGAAAAATTTCAAAGAACTTGATATTAAGCTTCAGGAAAGAATAATAATTGTTGGTGCTAATGCCTCTGGCAAATCAAATCTGCTGGATGTTTTTCGCTTCCTTCGTGACATTGCTAAAGCCGGCGGGGGATTGCAAAAATCGGTAACAGACAGAGGAGGGATAACAAAAATCCGTTCACTTGCAGCCCGCAAAAATCCGAATGTAGAAATTGAGGTTCATCTTTCTGAATTTGGCTCAGATAAAGTTGAATGGAAATACGCTATCGGAATTAAACAGGAATCAAGAGGGTACAGGCTACCTTATCTTTCTTATGAAAAAGTATGGAAAGGAAATGATTTAATAATAAACAGACCAGAAGCGGATGATAAAAAAGATATTGTGAGATTAACACAAACTTATCTTGAGCAAATCAATACCAATAAGGATTTCAGAGAGATAGTTAAGTTTTTTGAAAATACTTTATATCTCCATCTTGTTCCTCAACTACTAAAATATCCTGCTGCATTTAATGGACCTGATTTGCCTGATGATCCTTTTGGAAAAGGATTTTTAGAACGGGTTTCCAGGGTAAATGAGAAAACCCGGAAAGCATGGCTTAATAAAATTGAACATGCTTTAAAACTTGCAGTTCCGCAACTTACTAATCTTGAATTTACTACTGAGAAAGGATACCCTCATATTGAAGCAACTTACGAACATTGGCGACCGGGAGCAGGAAAACAAAAGGAAGATCAGTTTAGCGATGGAACGTTGCGTTTAATTGGCTTGCTTTGGTCATTGCAGGAAGGCGATTCATTGTTGTTGTTAGAAGAACCTGAACTTTCATTAAACGGTGCAATAGTTTCAAAACTTGCCCCTCTTATACACAGGTTACAAAAACCCAGAAAGCGTCAGGTTATTATTTCTACGCACAGCACCGACTTATTAAATGACAGAGGCATTTCTTTAAACGAAATAATTGTTCTTGAACCCGCTGCGGAAGGAACTCAGGCAACTGTTGCTTCAAGCATTAAAGATGTTAAAAGCATGCTTGATACAGGTATGACACCCGCCTCCGCTATTCTGCCCCGCATTAAACCTAAAAATATTAACCAGCTTACTTTGGAATTTTAATTATGAATCTAATTTCATTGAACCTTGTGTTTGAAGATCAAATCAGTGAGTTTGTTATGATAAAACTTGCTGAGAAAGCAGAAAAATTCTTTGTTTCCAATTCATATTCGGAGGGGGGATTTGGATATATTAAAAAAAACATACTGGGATTTAATGAGGCGTCAAAAGGCAGCCCCTTCTTTGTTCTTACAGATTTGGATGCCGGAGATTGTGCACCTGCATTAATTGATGATTGGTTAAAAGAGCCACCACATCCAAACCTTATTTTCAGAGTTGCTGTTCGTGAAGTAGAGGCCTGGCTGCTTGCCGATATTGAAGGGTTTTCAAAATACACAGGTATTTCAAAAGCCAATTTTCATGATAAGCCGGAAGATTTACCCGATCCCAAAGCAGCACTTTTGCAATTGATAAAAAAATGCAGGAAAAGAGATATCCGGGAGGATATTTTACCTAAAGATGAATTTGCTAAAGTTGGTCCAAATTATAATGACAGGCTTGGTGAATTTGTAATAAAATATTGGAATATTAATCGTGCAGTGAAACGCTCAGATAGTTTGAAAAGGGCAATGCAACATCTATCAACATTTAATATAGTTTATAATTGAGCATGTGCCTATGAAAAAAATAGACAAGTTGATAATTAATTCTCCATACGCGGAACCTCAGCAATATTGGGAATATATCAGGGATACAAGAGAGTTTGTTTTACATCAAGGAAGAAGACCTGCAGGTTATGTTGTTGCATCCGAAAACTCAAAATCATTTGATGACCCCGGAATATTTATCGAAATAGATTTAGTAAATACCATTCGTCCAAGAATAAATAAATGGCGTGAAGCAGGCTATGCCGGAGTTACAGGAATCACCAAAAGATTATTAGCGCATTGGCAAGATCCTGAAGAACGTAAAGACCGTAGATTTTTCTTTTGCCAGTTAGAAGCCATTGAAACATTGATATGGTTAACAGAAGCACCCGATGCAGATAAAACGGGTATTGAAATCCCAGGTGATGGTGGAGCGTTTAGCCGGTGGTGCAGTAAAATGGCAACGGGCTCAGGCAAAACAATTGTAATGGCTCAACTCATTGCATGGAACGTATTGAACAAAGTAGCCAATAATAAAGATGCCCGTTTTTCAAAAAATATACTAATTGTTGCACCGGGCTTAACGGTACGCAACCGCCTGTCTGTTCTTAACCCAACCGACCCCGAAAACTATTATGAAGAATTCAATATTGTTCCTTCTGGTTTAATGGATTCTTTGCGGCAGGCAAAAATTAAAATTGTTAACTGGCATGCATTGGCATGGCAAACAGATGAAAAAATCGCTAAGAAAAAATCTGTTGATAAGCGTGGTGCAAAAAGTGATGAAGCCTATGTAAAGGAAGTACTGAGCGACATGGCAAATGCTTCAAACATTATTGTGATTAACGATGAAGCTCATCATGCCTGGAGGGTTCCGGCAGAAAGTAAAATAAAAGGCGTTAAGAAGGAAGACATTGAAGAAAGTACTATTTGGGTTGGTGGTTTAGACAGAATAAATAGTGCAAGAGGAATTTTGCGGTGCTTCGATTTATCAGCAACACCGTTTGCACCAAGCGGCAAAAAGGCAAGTGAAGAGGCTTTGTTTCCATGGATTGTTTCTGACTTTGGTTTAAATGATGCGATTGAATCGGGGTTGGTAAAAACCCCAAGAGTTGTAGTAAGGGATGATGGCAATGTAGATAAAGATTTACGTTCAAGGCTTTACCATATTTACATGGATGAAACGGTGAAGGACGACATCAATCAAAAAGTTGATGAATCAATTCCTTTACCTGATTTAATAAAGAATGCATATTTATTATTGGGTAAAGATTGGAAGGCAACCAAAGACGATTGGGAAAAGGCGGGTTACACAATACCGCCGGTTATGATTACAGTTGCCAATACCACCAATACTTCAGCCAGGATAAAATATTCGTTTGATAAAGATTCCTTTTTGCTTTCTGTTGCACGCTTAGGTGATTTAAGTAACCCGGAAAAAACATTGCAGATTGATAGCAGTATTTTACTGAAGGCCGAAGCAGAAAGTGAAGAAGTTGAGATTACAGAAGCGGATGAAACAGAAGATGATTCTGAGGATGCACCCAAAGAAAAAAAACTTACTAAAAAACAACAGGCAGAATTATTAAGACGAACAGTTGATACAGTTGGAAAAATTGGCGAGCCAGGAGAGCAAATTCAAAATGTAATTTCTGTTGGAATGTTGAGTGAAGGTTGGGATGCAAAAACTGTAACGCATATTATGGGTTTACGGGCATTCAGCAGTCAGTTACTTTGTGAACAGGTTGTTGGGCGTGGCTTGCGCAGAACTTCTTACGATGTGGCAGCAGATGGTTTATTTGAAGCAGAGTATGTAAATATTTTTGGAGTTCCTTTTACCTTCTTGCCACACGAAGGTGGGGAGGATGGAATTGTTCCCCCGCCCCCAAAACCTAAAACACAAATTTCGCCGGTTAAAGAAAAATATGAACATGAAATTTCATTTCCCAATGTTGTAAGAATAGATCATGTGTATAGACCGAAGTTAACCTTAACAATTGATAAAGTAAAAACATTTGAACTTGATCCTTATGATTCTATTACACAGGCAGATTTAGCTGCAATCGTTGCAGGCAAACCAAATCCGGCAGCACTTTCAGAAATTGATCTGAAAGAAATCGGAGAAAAATTCCGGTTGCAATCTATCATTTTCAAAATAGCTTCCACCATTTACAATTCCGAAAAAAAGCCCGACTGGAAAGGTAGCAAAGAAGCATTCCTGATTCAACTAATTGGAATAATTGAAAAGTTTATTTACTCTGATAAAATAGTAATTAAAAATCCTTTGTTCAACCAGGATGAATCAAAAAAGAGAATCCTGATAATGCTGAATATGAATAAAGTTATTCAGCATATATGGAATGAAATACGGGCTATAAACACAGAAGCATTAATGCCGGTTTTTGATAAGGAAAATCCAATCCGTTCATCTGCTCACGTAAGAACCTGGTGGACAAGCAAGCCATGCGAACCATTTGATAAATCACACATCAACTTTGTAGTGGCAGATAGCAAATGGGAATTCCTTGAAGCAAAAACAATTAATGAATCAGGCGCGGTAAAATCATTTGTAAAAAATGACCATTTAAATTTTGTAGTGTACTATAATTTTCAGGGTGTTGTCAGGCGTTATTTCCCGGACTTTATAATTAAGCTAAAGAATGGTAAAAATTTAATCCTCGAAACCAAAGGCCGTGACGATGAACAGAATAAAACCAAAAGGGCTTACTTAGACGAATGGTGCAGAGCAGTTAATCAACACGGCGGATTTGGAATTTGGAATTGGGCAGTTTCGTTTGAGCCAAATGATTTAGAACAGATTTTATTTAAACGCTAACGGTGGCGCAGGGATGAGGGGAGAGCTCTTTCATTGTAGTGTTTCATCCCTAGCCCGTGTATTGGCCAGGGTTGCGTACTACGAAGCAACATTTCGTTACAAAAACGCAACGTCCTTTGACCTGCGCACAAAGCCATCGAAAGAGACATTGCTGGGAAGGAATATACACAGCTTTAAAAGAAACTCATTAACATCAACCTTTATAATTTACCGGATCATCCGTGTTTATTGTTGACAAAATAAAATGGATTCCTATTACGCACAACGAAATCCATTCTGCTACCAGCAGAGTAATAACATGCCATAATGCAAGTGGTAATGCCGCCACAGTTAAAACCGCTAAAAATATACTTTTCTTTTTGTCTTTATCCTTGTAAAAAATACCTGTTACCAAAGCATTCCCAATAAAAAATATTCCTGCAAAAGTGAAATGAGGCAACGGGTGTTCTATATGCGGAAAACAAATTACACCAATAAGGCTCAAACCTAATACTACATTATACCATTGCCCGTGCCTACTGATGTTTAAACTTGCCTCGTTTTTGTAATACACAGCTCCATTAAAAATAAAAAGCATGGCAGCAATTGCCAGTAATAACCCCAAAATGTAGCTCTTACACATGTAAACGTAGTTGCTTATACTACCCCTAAATTTATAATCATCCGGAGCATCCACCATCCATAACAATAATGGAATACTAATACAAAATGCAGCTATAAGTCTTTCAAAATATTTGAAAGTTAGCAATGGATCGGCCATTTTTTGTTTTACTTTTTTTATAAGATTCATGCGTAGATTTTTTTACAATAAAGATAAAATTAGTTTCAGGTCATCAATCTCTCCTGAAACAGTGGAGTATTCCCTGTCCAGCAATTCTTTGTACCTGTCGTCTGACGTTCCATTTTTCTTTTCCATTATTTGCTGTAGCCGGCCTGCATTTGATTCCATAGCAGATATTATATGCTCCTTCTTTTTTTCAATTTCAGGGTCGGGTAAAATTGGCAATGCTATAACCAATTCTTTCAGTCTGTAAATATCATTGTCTATCGTCTCCAGTTGCTTAATGTATGTAGCATAAAGATTAACAGGAATAGATGAGGGTGCCATGCTCATTATATCTGGTTGCATCTTCTGGCGGATATTAATTCTGTCATATTGTTTACTTTCTATCTCGGCAATTAATTCGTTACGCTTTGTCATACATTTATTTTTGAAAATTATAATTCAGCGATACTTTAAATATCGGCTTGTCTAAAATACCTCCGCTGTTATTATTGGCATATTTGCAATAGCTCAATTTAAAATTCTCGTTCGCAGCAACGCCTCCTCCATAGGCCGTGTGTTTGCCTGGAACGTTGCCTACTACGAACCAACATTTAGTTACAAAAACGCAACGTTTTTTCTGGCCTGTCCACGAAGCGATCTAAACGTTGCTGGGAAGAAAATGCTGCCGGCGGATTATCGGCAGCAAAAAAATTAAATTACCTTACGGCATTATGATTTATATTTTCACTTTTTCCCTTTTTGAAAATTGAAGGACAATAACCAGAATTGCTGATCTTTAAGTCCTTTCAAAGGATCTGAACCATAATTGAATGAAGCACCGATTGATATCTTTAATGGTTTTTTCAAAAGAAAAACTTCTAAGCCGGCTTTTAGTAATTGTGTATAACCTTCATCCAAATTTTTTGTATTATTAATTGCATCCTTTCTACCAGTATAACTTATAGAAAGCCTTACATTAGTTGATGTGTCTTTTATATCATTAAAATCATAAATTAATGAAGATGTAAAAGTTGGCCTGAGAATAAGACCTTTAGCACTATCGCTTTTAGCATTAAATACATCTTGAATTTGTAGCCCGCCAAATAATGAAAGAAATATGGATCTTTTAACACCACCGTAATACTTATTTGCATTCCAATGCAAAAATCTCGAATCATCGTTTGAAAAAGTAAGTAAAATATTAGCTGCAAAAGAGTTCTTTATTTCTATACCATCATATACATATTTCAGATCCCCTACTGAAAACCAAACATTTTTGTTATTCACTTTTTTGTCGAATTGCCAGGTATATGAATAGCCAAGCATAAGGTTGTTTTGTTTTTTGTCAATAACAGTATTTCGATGGTATTCAGTTGTTAATTTGGAAAGAAGACTGTGTGAATTAGAGCCAAGTTTGTAAGACAAACCAATGTTTGTTAACCATGAGGCTGAATCTTTTTTTGGTAACGTTAATTGAAATTGGGCAGGTTCTTTTGTTTGTTCTGCCGTTTCCATAGATTGCCCAATTGTTATTTTATCAAACCATGTTTTTTGCTGGGCAAATGAAACTTCTACGGAAGTTAATAGCACGGCAATTAAAAAAAAACACTTTTTCATAAAGTCAAATTTTTGATGAATGATGCTGTGGCTGCCGCCGTTGTAACCAAATCAATACAATCCTTAACAGTTTCACAACCCTGAACGGAAGCAACACTTATATCTTTAGCATCAGGATTATGAGCTTTAGCAATATTGTTGAACCGTCTGGTAAGTCTCAAATACTGAATACCTGAAAATTCGAAATCTTCCATTTTTTTGCTGTCAGATAATGTTGATGGGTCTGGGTTATCAAAACCTTTAGTTTTGAGTATTGTAATTTTCACTTCATTTGCTATGGATGAATCTGATGTCTCAAAATCAGATGAACCGATAAGAAAATTACTGAACCTTTTTCCTTTAAAGCTTATTGCTTTATTCTCCTTTTCTAATTCTTTTAGTCTTTCAACCGCAAGATGAAAAGCAAGGGCATTTACTTTTATTAAACGTTTTTTTGCCATTTTATTAATTATTTAAGTTGTTACTTCTTTTTGCTTATTAAAAATTAAAGTTGATTTTATATATGTTTTTATTACTGTTTTTATTTCTATTTTTTAAAAAATTTATTCTTCTTCGGCTTGTGTCATATTTGAAAATTGAAGGCCTTTTACTATTTTAAGAATTTGATTTTTTGCCTTTTCTTCAACCATTCCTTCAGCCAAATGATTTAGTGCAATTCCGACTACTGTCTGTTTTGTTTCCTGAGATAAATGCATCATTGGACCCCAGGGATCAACCGGATGGGGCTTACCATCGGTTGCCAATACCACACCAGGAGCATCGTTGGCAACACCAAATAAAATCTTAGCAGCTAACATAAACCTTTGGTCAAAATTTATAGACGAATTCTGTGATTTATAATTTGCCCACCAGAAATCAACCAATCCATGAATTTTATAAAACCATGTGCTGATAACAGGGTCGGTCATTGGGCTGCCGATATTTGGATCGTTATAGTGAACGGCGCAGGCACCATGTAAATATTGATTATGTAACCCAAGCTCAATAAAACTACCAAAATTATCCTCATTACTAAAAGCAGGATTTAAGGTAGTAATTCTCTGCTCATCTGATGCAAACCCGGTATTCCATCCTGTTGCTGTATCAAGTTTTAATTCCATTGGAATAGCATGCCAGGACGGAGTCAAATCGTATTGTTGACGAAATGATAAAGGTTGAGCGTTAAACCAAAGAAAAACTTTTTGTAAAAAGTTATGATGAAAATTAAGAAAATCCAGGCCCCGATTTGTTGTTGATCTTGCTCCGGGAGTATTTGGTGTATTCATGTGCCAGGCCATATGTTCATCAATCAAGTTTTGAGGAAAAGTTTGAATGGTTGCCATTTTTTTTGATTTTAATTTTTTTGCTTACTCTTTTCAGGATTTTTAGTTTACTCCTTTTATTTAGTTTGTTTTAGTTGGGCTGCATAGAGCCACACAAATACAGTAATACCTATAGATTATTTACAAAATCTTCTCTTCCCCTTTCAATCACTTGTCAAATCATTTTATAATTGGAATGTCATCAATTTTTACCAGAGACTTACCATCAGAAAATATTTCTACAACTTTAAATTGCCTAGGGTCGTTTTAAGCCTTCAGTGTAGGTAAGATTTTGCGGATTGAAAATAAAAATATCCAAAGGCCTTATTTTTATTCCCAGCATTCATATAGAGGGATTAACTCCCTGTGGTACCATCTTTGCCAGGAAATGCCTTCCGTGATTATTAAATTTAGCTCTGCATGTATATGTAAAGTTCCTCCAGGTGTTGGCTGAACCGGCATTGTATTTACCCAATCTTCAGCATATTGAATTTTAATTTTTTCCTTTGCCATAAAAAAAGTTTTTAACTGCCTACTCTATAATCCCGTTTTCGGCTTACCGGTTTTATTTAAATTCATTACTTCCTTTTTTTTATTTTCTAAATAGTCATTCCGAAGTCGACTTATTCACTAACATCAATTTTATATTCCTCTGAAACGGTGGGATTATTTTTCATTGAAACTTTTAAAGTAATTGCTGCCGCAATACTTGGGGTATAAGTAAATTTTAATGGATTGGAGGGGTCAACAATAGGTTGTATTGTATCGGGCGTTACCTGTACCAATATTGGCTGCCCGGATGGTACTACGTTCCATTCAAACGTCATTAATGTTCCTTTTTTTCCGGTTGTTGGGATTGGTGATTTTGGAGTAATCTTTGAAGTTGGAGGAGGAGTTGTCGTTGAAGGAGTACTACTTTGCTTGGATGCTGCAGAGCCAAAATAAAACCCACATATTGCAGCAATTAAAGAAATAAAAGAGGCAATAATATTTTTTGCCATATCCGCAGCATCGGAACCCGCAGCCACTTTAACAGAAACATTGTAGAAGTAAACATATTGAGGAATGACTCCTTTTTTTGTCGAATCGTAAGCGGAATTTTTTAAGCTGTCACTTTTTTCTTTGGAAATGATATCTTTAATCGACAACTCTTTCAAACTCTCTTCCGACACACGCTGCAATTTTCCAATACTTCCTTCTGATAACCTTGAATAAATCTGTGTTGCCAAAATGAAAAAAAGTGTAATTAATGAGAGCGCAATGAGAGCCCGAATAGAACCTTCAGGCATACCGAGGGCTTGGTTTTCATGGGATTTTCCGACAGCGGCAAAAACTGCAGAAGACACTGTAAAAGTTAAAACACTAATTACTATCGCAAGGATAATTGTGACTGGGCTTTGCAATTTATCAAAATCATTTACCGCTCCGTTGCCTTTAAATAGCCAAAATATTAGCGCTCCTATTAAAGCGGCATAGATCATCAGGACCGAAATAACTATAGTGTATTTCTTATAAATTTTACTTGTTTCCATTTTTATGATTTACTTTTTCTGCCTACTCTAAATCCCTTTTCGGCAACCGGGTTGTGTTTAAAAATGAAATTCTATAAATAGAAATTTTTCCTGAGCCATGTCTTCGGAGATTTTTAAAACCAATTGGATTGGATGTATTCTTCATTATCTAATCCAAAACTACTCCCCGCAAACCCATTCCGCAAGGGGGAAAACACCCTAAATTCATCAGGGAAAACCATGATAGATTTCAGGGAAAAAGCGGGACTAAATAATTTATCTTTGAGCGTATGACAACTGTTGCACTTGTCGATGATCATAAAATATTCAGCGATTCATTGGCCGGTTTAATCAATGATTTCGATGGCTTCACCGTTTGCTTTACGGCGCAGGATGGTATGCATGCCATTAAGCAATTAGAGCAAAGCAGCACCCCGCCGGATATTGTGTTGCTGGATATCGTAATGCCCGGCATGAGCGGGACAGAAGTAGCCAAATGGATTTTTGAAAATAAAAAAAACATCAAAGTGCTTGCGCTTACTATGGAAGAGGATGACAACAATGTGATACAAATGCTGCAGTATGGGGTAAAGGGTTACCTGCTAAAAAGCATCGGTGCCGAAGAACTATTGATTGCTTTGCAGCAGGTAGTAAAGTTTGGCTACTACTATACACCCATCATTACCGGCAATATTCATAAGCACGTAACAAAAAAACTGGGGCTGGTTAATGCGCCCGACCTCACAGAACGGGAAAAAGAATTGCTGAATTTTCTGTGTTCCGAAATGGGCTATGCTGCTATATCAAAAAAAATGTTTTTAAGTGAGAGCACCGTGGATACTCAGGGCAAACGCATTAAAACTTTCGAGTTATCCCCACTGGTGGATTATTATATGATTGTTTATTGACTACTAAGTTGGTTTTTGCACAAAAAAGCC
>JAYUBR010000773.1:0-1349 GCA_043740775.1 Ferruginibacter sp.
AAAATTATTTGGAAGAAAATGAATAATAAAAACCATTGGGCAGTTTTTTTATCGGATAATGCCAACAAGCAGTTATTGATACAACAGTTATTAAGTAATAAATTGCCTGCAGTTTTTGAAGACTTTAGAGGATTAAAAGGGGTACTGTTTTCTGCCCTTTCCATAAAAGAAATTATAGAAGAGGAAGAGCGTCACGACCAGGTAGAAGTAGCCACCACAGCCAATCGGCACCTGCTTTCCCTGTCAGGTGGCGAACAAAAAAAGGCGTTGCTTGAATACTTGCTTTTGCAGCAGCCCGATTTTATTATAGCAGACAATCCTTTTGATAACCTTGATATTGATTCACAAAAAAACCTGCTGGCAATGCTGGAAGATATTGGCCAACGCATAACCCTCATTCAACTTATCAACCGGGCAAAAGACTGTTTACCTTTTATTAAAAAAGCGGTTAGTATAACTGATGATAACAGTATGGTAAATCTCAATAACATCACAAATTTTATCAGGCGGCAGGAAGAAAAAAAAGCACCATTGTTCAATGGCACTATACCCATATCCGATCACCAGTACAATGCATTTAACAATCCACTCGTTCAGTTTAATAATGTTAGTGTACAATACGAAGACAGGATTATTGTAAACAATATTTGCTGGCAGATTAATGCTGGTGAATTCTGGCAACTGATGGGGCCGAATGGTGCAGGTAAAACAACTTTATTATCCATGATCACCGGGGATAATCCCAAAGGCTATGGACAGAATCTGGTACTGTTTGGAAAAAGAAAAGGTAGCGGTGAAACGGTATGGTCCATCAAAGAAAAGATTGGTTATTTCACCGGCTCGCTGACAGACTTATTTAGCAGGTACAATAGTGTTGAGCAAATGGTGTTATCCGGTTTTTATGATTCTGTTGGTTTATACGTAAAACCATCCGACAGAAAAATAAGACTGGCCGATGAATGGCTTGCGTTGATTGGCTATTTGCCGCTGAAGAAAAAACCTTTTTACCTGCTTTCCCTGGGGCAACAGCGTATGATACTGATTGTACGGGCTATGGTAAAACACCCGCCCCTATTGATACTCGACGAACCAACCGCCAGCCTTGACGATCACAATGTAGTCATCATTACCGCACTGATCACCAAAATGGCACGTGAAAGTGAAACGGCTATACTGTATGTATCTCACCGGGCAGAAGAAGGACTTACCCCAAGCTTTGTTTTTGAATTAACGCCCGGAGCAGGTGGATCAACCGGAACGGTGAGATAAATAAGACGATATTATTTACTGTAAATTACCCTGGTAGCATCACGGTCTGCAGTGCTCAGGCAGCAGGGATTAGCCCAGTA
>JAYUBR010000774.1:0-1348 GCA_043740775.1 Ferruginibacter sp.
GCCGGTGGTGCAATACCGGATAATAATATTGCGCAGCCAGCCGGCATGTTGTTTAATATCGTAATAAGTATAGTTATTTTCTTTAGCAAAATTTCTGATAGTATTGCGGATGGTGTTGTTTACATCATCCATCAGGTAACAGGTATCTATCTCAATGATTTTATCAAAAATACGGGGTACATGAAAACCCAGCGCACCATCGCTCCAGGAGTCTCCAAACTTTTTCTGACCATGAGACATTTCAATTGTTGAAAGATTTTCGGATTCGCTTTGCTCCAAAGATCCTTCCTTAGGTAGCGGGGGAGCCAATGTTTTTATTTCTTCGCTGGTTAAATAACGTTTATTGCTAAAAGTAAATTCTAATTTATTTCTGTAGTGAATGGTATCAACTCCGCCAACAATTGGCATAATTTCCGGCAATGCTGTTTTGCCGATTCGTTTTAAATTTTGGGCAACTTCCTTCTGTTTGTACTCCAGTTGTTTTTGGTAGGGTAACATCTGCCATTTACAACCACCGCACACACCAAAGTGCTGGCAAAAAGGTATTGTTCTTTCGGCGGAATATTCGTGAATGTGTGTAGCTTTTCCTTCCCCCCAATCTTTTTTATTGGTACTGATAAATACATCCACCACATCGCCGGGCACAGCGCCTTCAATAAAATATACTTTACCCTCTTGCCTTGCTACTGATTTTCCTTCGGCTGCGTAACCGGTAACCAACACTTTTTCTAATAAAAATTTTTTTCTTTTCACGGTTGCAAAAGTAACCCCCATTTTTGTTTCTTTACCATTAATATAAACTGTTTGGTTAAACATACTTTAGAATTGTACAATCATTTTATAATATCAGCCTTGTATCTTACGTTTTAAAAGGCATTTAAACAGAATAGCAAGCACAGTTTAATTTTTTGTTAATGCTATGTAATTGTTAATTTACAGCATTGTATGTTGCTGCTGATTAACCATTCCTTTTAGATACTTTTGTAACCTTATTAAAATAGTTAATGAAACAATATATTTTATTGCTGGCAACGATGTTTTGCCTCACTACAGTCCGTTCGCAACATTTTACCGTAACCCTTCAGGCGGGCCAGTATCAATCGGGAATCGCTTATTTAACGTACCACATGGGTAAAAATCTTTCAGTAGAAGATTCCGCTGCGGTAAATAATAAAGGCACTGCGGTATTTACCGGTAAAAGAAAATTGCCCCCCGGAATTTATGCAGTTGTACTACCCGGCAAATCAAAAAGTGTTGATTTTTTAATTGATAAGGAGCAAGTAATTACCGTTAAAATTGATACGACAGACCTGTTGTTAAAAACCATCGTAACCGGCTCTCCGGCCAA
>JAYUBR010000775.1:0-14618 GCA_043740775.1 Ferruginibacter sp.
GCCACGTTAAATATAGACCAGTTGAAAACTACTTCCATCAGTGCAAGGGTGATGGGGAGAATTGAAAAATTATATTTTAAAAACATGGGTGATTATGTAAAAAAAGGCGACCGGTTATTTGATTTATATAGCGAAGAATTGAACAATGCAAAACAGGAATTGATACTGGCCCTGGAGCAAAAAAATACCCTTGATAATTCCATCATAGATTTTAACCAGCTTATACAAAGTGCAAAATATAAATTGCTGCTTTGGGGCCTGAGCGAAGCACAAATACAAGAACTGGTAACAACAAAGAAAACTATCCCTGTTACTACTTTCTATAGCACTACAAGTGGCTACATCACTATGCTTGAATTGAAAGAAGGTGACTACACAATGGAAGGAAGCACCGTAATGCGGCTTGCAGATTTATCTACTGTTTGGGCAGAAGCACAAGTTTATTCTTCGCAACTATCACAAATTGACAGAAGCGGAATTGCAGCAGTGCAGATACCGGATATGCCCGGCAGAAAAATAAATGGAAAAATTGAATTTGTAAATCCCGAAATCAATCCTGATACCAGAATTAATTTGGTACGAGTGAGCATTCCTAATCCAGGCAATCAGTTAAAACCGGGTATGTCGGCTTATGTGTTTTTAAAAAGCCGTCAGCATAGTATGCTTTCATTACCCATTGATGCAGTATTAAGAGATGGCAAGGGCGCAACTGTTTGGATACAAACCGGAAAGAATACCTATGAAAGCAGAATGGTTGTAGCAGGTATGGAAACAGGCGACCGCATAGAGATAAAATCAGGCCTTAAGGCAGGCGATATAATAGTAACGAGCGGTGCATACCTTATAAACAGTGAATACATTTTTAAGAATGGCGCCAACCCTATGGCGGCAATGAAAATGTAACATTTTATCATGGCTAAAGTATGTTATGATGATGTGTAAATAGTATCTCAATAATTTAAAATACAAACAAATTGGTATGTAATAACAGGTGGTCCCGGTTCAGGCAAAACAACAACTGTCAATTTGCATAAGGCCAGAGGATACAAAACAACGATTGAACATGCCCGTCATTACCTCGATACACGGCGAAGTATTGGCAAAACTCTGGAGGAGGTCAAAACCATCAGCAAGAGTTTCAGTCAGGGGTGAATATGCAGATTGAACAGGAAAAATCACTTTCTCCTGATGATGAAAAATCACTTTCTCCTGATGATGTTGATTTTCTCGACAGGGCAATTCCTGATGCACTTGAGTATTATCGTTTTCTTAATCTTTCTCAGGATGCAAAACTTTTGGAAGCATTGAGTACTGTTTCCTACAAGAAGGTGTTTATTCTTGATTGTCTTCCCCTGGTACAGGATTATGCCCGTACAGAAGATGAAGCTGCTCAGAAAAAAATACATGGGTTACTTACTGATGTTTATGAAACCCTTTCTTTTCCTGTGATTCATGTCCCCATACTTAAGCGGGAAGAACGTGTGAATTTTATTTTAAAAAATCTTTAGAACAACAATAAAAATGAAAACTTTGTCAAAGAACATTATCATTCATTCCACTGCTGAAAAGGTTTTTGCTTGTATGGACGACATTGCTGACACCGGAATGCACATGACTAAAAGTTCAATCCCAATGATGGGAAGTAAATTAGAATTAAAACAACTTTCCGAAAACGCAACCGGGCTTAATTCAAAGTTCCGTTGGTTTGGAAAAATGATGGGCTTTACAATGGACTTTACAGTAGTAGTAACCAAATGGATTAAAGACAAAGAAAAAGTTTGGGAAACAATTGGCAAACCGAAAATGATTATTCTTGGATGGTATCAAATGCGTCTTCTTGTTTCTGCCGAAGCACAAAATATAAAAGCAGTATTGAGTATTACATATACCAAACCGAAGAATATTTTTTTCAAATTCATTGCATTCTTTTTGGCACCGCTTTATTCAAACTGGTGTTTGAATAACATACTTCAGAATAGCAAGAAAACTCTTGACGGAACTTCAAAAAATTAAATGATAAAATTAATCTCAAACTCGGCAGTATCTTCCTGCTGACGGGTATCTCCTTTCTGGGGTAAATAGAAAGAGGAAAATAAATTGCTGTTACTTGACCAGATTAAAATAACAAAAGACAGCCTTTCATTAAAAAATAAACAACAATATGGAACAGCACATTTCGTCGGCCGGTAACTAATCAAACTCCTTTTACTACGGTGGCTTGTATGTTCGCACATACGCAATAATTTCATTTGCTTATTCAGCAATTGTTCTATAATGCACGTAATTTTGTGCCGGACTTTTCAAAAATACCAACAATGAACCTCTACATAAAAAACATGGTTTGCAACCGGTGCGTTGCCGCTGTAAAACAAGAATTAGACAAGCTGCAGTTTTATACAAGCTCCATTACGTTAGGTGAAGTGACCTTAAGTCAGGAGCCAGGCGAATTGCAGCTTAACCAGTTAAAGGATAACCTTGCTGGTTTAGGTTTTGAAGTATTGGATGATAGGAGAAAGAAACTGATAGAAAAAATTAAGAACATTATTGTAGAGCAGGTACACTACAGTGAAGCGGATGAAAAATATAATTTTTCTGATGTGCTTGCAAAAAAACTACACAAAGATTACAGTTACATAAGCGGCTTATTTTCCCAGGTGGAAGGTGTAACAATCGAAAAATACATCATCAATCAAAAAATTGAGAAGGTAAAGGAATTGCTTATTTACGACGAACTCAATTTAAGTGAAATAGCTTTTCAATTAGGTTACAGTAGTGTTGCCCATTTGTCTGCTCAGTTCAAAAAAATAATCGGCCTTACTCCCAGCGCTTTTAAAAAAATCGGAGGCCAACGAAAAGCACTTGATAAAATTTAATACAATCACACGACAACCGGGATGAATGAAGAAACCAGTGTTGCGGCTTTACTCCTTCTTTCCCTTTACACTTTTTCTTTTTATTTATATTCATTCACGTGATACAATTCAGTTTTTTGAATGACCTAAGTCATATCATTTAATCTGGCATCTTTGTTGGCTGCTGATAATTTAGTATTATCAATACAACCAGACTTTATAAACATCTAATATTCATTTCAACATCATTAAAAAATTAATACCATGGAAAAAGATTCTCATTATAGTAATTGCATTTATCATTACATCCCCGGTTCTTTTTGCACAAACAAAAGCAGGTAAAACGGATACGACAAAACACACCGCTTTATACGCATGCCGAATGCACCCGGATGTAGTAAGCAACAAACCCGGCAAATGTCCCAAATGTGGTATGGCGCTTACGCTTTCAGGTAAGGAACAAATGAAAACAGATGTACTAAAAAATTATTCCTGTCCGATGCACCTGACTGTAGCCAGTCACGATCCGGGTAAATGTCCCATATGCGGAAGAAAAATGAACCTGTCTTCAAAAGAACAAATGAAAGCGGAGGTTACGAAGATATATACCTGCCCGATGCATTTTGAAGTAGCGCTTGATAAAGATGGCAAATGTCCAAAGTGTGGTACCGTTTTGGTAGAAAGGAAACAGTAGTAACTGTCGGCAATGCAATCTCAAAATCATGTAAATCCTTTCCACAATTCTGTAACATAAAGGGTAACGTGTCATGGTAACTTTGTATTCAAAATACAATCATCATGACACATACTTATAAAGTTTCAGGAATGTCCTGCGGCGGTTGCCAGACAAAAGTACAGGGCTTGTTATCGAAGGTAACCGGCGTTAAAAATGTAGCCATTGATTTGCCGAAAGGCCACGCAACTATTGACATGGATAAACATGTTGCAACCTCTTTATTAAAAGATGCTTTGAAAGAGTATCCAAAATACCAGTTAACAGAAGTTGTACCACCTGGTCCCACAAAAGTTGTTGAAGAAGAAAAAAAATCCTGGATAGCCACCTACAAACCAATCCTGCTTATCTTCGGGTATATTGCAGGCGCAACGCTGCTGGTTGAATTTGACAAGGGCCGCTTCGACTGGATGCGGTGGATGAACCATTTTATGGCGGGCTTCTTTTTAGTATTCTCCTTTTTTAAATTGTTAAATATAAAAGGCTTTGCAGAAAGCTATGCCATGTATGATGTGGTAGCGAAGCGTTGGAACAACTGGGGCTATGTGTATGCTTTTACAGAGTTGGCATTAGGTATTGCCTACCTCATGGGATTTAAACCACTGTTAACGAATGTTGTTACCCTTGTGGTAATAACAGTGAGTATAACCGGCGTATTACAAAGTGTATTCAATGAAAGGAAAATAAAATGCGCCTGTCTGGGTGATGTTTTTAACCTGCCCATGAGCACTGTTACAATCATTGAAGATGCCCTGATGATTGTGATGAGTGCGGTAATGCTTTTAACAATATTGTAAAATGTCATTAGCAAAATCAATAGGACATTTATTCGGGAAAATTTTAAAGCTATTTTTGTACACAGAAATATTGCTGTAAATAGCTGTATGGTATGCCTGTGTTAGCGCATTGAATAAAATCGACCCTTCATAAATCTTGCCTTAATAAAAAAACAACCAATAAAGGTGGGTTGGGCAAAATGACATGGAATACTACCGTACCTTTTTAAGAGAAGAATTTTAACACTGCCCCAATTTGTGAAAACTACACCCCCATTATGCTCTATTTTTTTATAAAAATTTAAATTTTAGATCACATTTATATTGGCTTGATTTTTTGTTAGTTATTTAAGGTAATAAATCAACTTTTACTTAAATAAAAGTTAGCACCCATATTGGCAATAGATAGATAATTAACTTTAAAAAAAATTATGCATGGTAATTCCTGGGGTTAGGGCATGGGCTGGGGCATGTGGTTTATTCCACTTGCTGTTATTCTAATTGTCATTTTTCTACTCAGAGGTAGAAGGAAAATGTAAAATGGAGAAAGAATAATTTGGCTAAAAATTATATAAATATCTTCTATAATTATGTAATTTTTTAACCGGACCGGGTTTTATCTTTATGATAAAATTAGTATTATTTTAAGCTCAATACATTATTTTTACTAAAGAATAAATGAAAAGAAATATATGCATACAACTTAAAGCTGCAGCGCTGCTGATTGTGTTCTCCCTGAATACAATATTGGGTTTTGCCTGCGCCATAGGTATAGATATGGGATATAACAGTAAGCATCATTATCATGATGAGGCTGAAAAGACTGAGGCAACTACTATGCACGAACATGCTTGTGGTAAGCAACATCAGCACCAACATGAAAATAAACACCAGCACGATTTAAAAAAAAATACAGAAAAAAAAGACTGCTGCAACGATAACGCTATCAGTTTTCAAAAAATTGATAAAGCCCTTAACGGCAGTTTAAATACTGTCAATAAAGTGCCGGCTTTTGTTTTGTTGATCAATGATTTTCAAACTGCGGATACTTATAAATACGCGGGGATACAAACTCATCAATATCTTCTTCCCCTCTTTCATCCGCCTCCACCAGACATACTGGTTCTCATCGGGCGTTTTCAAATATGATTGAATTGAATGTTTTGCATTTATTGCATGGCTTTTACCATGCCTGTAATTATTCTATTATTAAAACATCAAATCAATTAAAATGAACACGAACATTCAAGCTCAAAAAAATGCGACAGTTACTGTTGCAAAAAAGATATTTTTATCGGCAGTATTCCTCATCGCTACGCAATACTTATTTGCACAGGATAGCACAAAAAAAAATCAGCTATCTCCAATACTTAACGCGTATTACAGTGTGAAAAATGCATTGGTTAGCAGTAATGCAACAGCGGCAGCAGCAAAGGCCGGGGAGTTGGTTAACGCAATCAATGGAATTGATATGAAAGCTTTATCAGCAACAGATCATACTGCTTTTATGGCTACGCAGGATAAGTTAAAAAAGGATGCTGAAACAATTGCCGCATCTAATAAAATTGAAGGGCAAAGAATAGCCTTCTCCACGCTCTCCAATAATATTTTTACGCTGGCAAAGGCTGCCAGGCTTTCTGCTGAACCGGTTTACCAGCAGTATTGCCCAATGAAAAAAATGTATTGGTTAAGCAGTGAAACCGCCATCAAAAATCCTTATTATGGAAAGATGATGCTTTCCTGTGGCAAAGTAACCGAAACTTTGTAGTCCATTTAGTAAACGTACAGGCGGTTATTTAAAAAAGAATTCATCGCCCCCTTGTAATATCTGCAATCATAAAAAAAAATCAACATGAAAAAAGTAATCATCAGCATGTTTGTGGCAGTTTCCCTGCTTACCGCATGCAACAATTCAGGTTCTGATAAAAAGGAAATTAGTACTACAACAGAGCCTACAGCAGCAGTACCCGCTGATACTGTAAACAAACAAGCTCCGGCGGCAGCCACCACAACTGCCGTTTCAATAAAAGAAATCTTAGCTGATTACCTGCAAATGAAAAATGCCTTTGCAAAAGACAACAGTAAGGATGCTGCAACGGCAGGAAACGCAATGGGAGCTTCGTTTGCCAGTTTTAATAAAGCTGCATTAACTCCCGACCAGGCAAAAATTTACAATGATATAGAAGATGACGCCAAAGAACATGCGGAACATATAGGAATGAATGCAGGTAAAATTGAACACCAAAGAGAGCATTTTGATATGTTGAGCAAAGACATGTATCAATTGATAAAAACGTTTGGTGCAGGGCAAAATTTATATTACGACCAATGCCCTATGTACAATGATGGCAAAGGTGCCAACTGGATAAGCGAAACTAAAGAAATTGCCAATCCATATTTAGGTAAAAAAATGCCCACTTGCGGTTCAGTAAAAGAAGAATTAAAATAACCTATGACCATTAAAAAGAGAATTTTATTGGCGCTGGTTCTGGGCTTTGCCGCTATTCAGTTTATACAGCCTGCACGAAATAAAAGTGAAAAAATGTTGGCTGCAGATATACAAAAGATGTATGTTGTTCCGGCTAAAATTTTAACCGTGCTGCAAATTTCGTGTTATGATTGCCATAGCAACAGCACCCATTATCCGTGGTATTCTTTTATACAGCCCGGAGCATGGTTGATGGCTTCACATATTAAAGAGGGAAAAGCAAATCTCAACTTTAGTGAATTTGGAGCCTATTCAAAACGTAAACAGCAAAGCAAATTACAGGCGATAATCAACAGCATTAATGATAACACAATGCCTTTAAATTCTTACACAATGCTTCATAAAAAAGCAAAGTTATCAGTGGAAAATAAAGTGCTGTTATTAGACTGGATTAAAACAACAAAAGACAGTCTGTCATCAAAAAATTAATACAAATATGGAAGAGCACAATCATCATCAAACGGCCAGCACTGATGCTGCAGGCGCTTCGTCTTCTTCAGTTGTGCAGCAGTATACCTGCCCCATGCATCCGCAGATTATACGGCACCAGCCAGGCAACTGCCCGCTGTGTGGAATGAATCTGGTTCCGGTAAAAAAATCTGGGGCTGAACATACCGGTCATGGTATGCATGGCGGTATGATTGCGGATTTTAGAAAACGATTTTATGTTGTATTGGTGCTTACCGTTCCGATTATGTTGCTATCACAAATGATACAACATTGGTTAAATTTTAACCTCAGTTTTCCCGGAGACAAATACCTGCTGTTTGCACTTTCATCGGTTGTTTATGTGTATGGTGGCTGGCCTTTTTTAAAAGGGCTGGTGGATGAAATAAAAACAAAAAATCCGGGTATGATGTTCCTGGTTGGCTTTGCCATTACCGTAGCGTACATCTACAGCGTAGCCATTGTATTTGGCTTACAAGGTATGGATTTTTTTTGGGAACTGGCAACACTTATTCTCATTATGTTGCTGGGCCATTGGATAGAAATGAAATCCATTTCAGGTGCATCAAAGGAGCTGGAATTGCTGATACAACTGATGCCCGCCGATGCACACATGGTAATGCCCGATATGGTACATGATGTAAAAACAGACACGCTAAAAGAAGGAGATACAATTTTGGTAAAGCCGGGAGAAAAAGTGGCAGCAGATGGAATTATTGCTGATGGAGAAAGTTATCTGAATGAAAGCATGTTAACAGGGGAAAGTAAACCGGTTCAAAAAATAAAAGGAGATAAAGTTATTGCTGGTGCTATCAATGGAAATGGTTCAATAAAAGTTACCGTATCACATGCTGCAAAAGACTCCTACTTATCTCAGGTAATTAAACTGGTGGATGATGCACAAAAGTCAAAATCAAAAACGCAACTACTGGCAGATACCGCTGCAAAATGGCTCACTGTGATCGCAATCGTGGCAGGCATCGCCACATTTTTATACTGGTATTTAACAGGGCAAACACTGGCCTTTTCAATGGAACGCATGGTAACAGTGATTGTAATTTGTTGCCCGCATGCATTGGGTTTGGCAGTGCCACTGGTAGTTGCAAAATCAACAGCACTTTCGGCAAAGCATGGCTTGCTGATTAAGAACCGTACAGCATTTGAAAATTCAAGAAAGGTTACCACGGTGGTGTTTGATAAAACCGGCACATTGACGATCGGAAAATTTGAAGTGTCAAAAATAGTTTCGTTACAAAAAGACATGGCTGAAAATGAGATCATTCGTTTGGCATCAGCGTTGGAACAAAAATCAGAACACCCGATTGCAACGGGTATCCTCCAAAAAGTAAAAGACCTCTCCATCACCATCCCGGCAACAGAAAACTTCAATGCCATCACAGGCAAAGGTGTTGAAGCAACGGTAGAAGGAAAAAAGATTTTGGTAGTTAGTCCTGGTTATCTGAAAGAGAATAACATCGCATTGCCCGGCAGCTTCACAGCAAATGATACAGAAACGGTAGTGTTTGTAATAATCAATAATATACTGTCAGGATACATTGCTTTATCAGATGAAATACGTCCTGAATCAGCGGAAGCAATCGCCATTTTAAAGAAGGAAAATATCAAATCAATTTTATTAACAGGCGACAACAGTAAAGTTGCTTCAAGTGTTAGCAAAACTTTGGGCATGGATAGTTTTATTGCCGAAGTGTTGCCGCATCAAAAATTAGAAAAAATAAAAGACCTGCAAAGCAAAGGTGAGTTTGTGGCGATGACTGGCGATGGTGTAAATGATGCCCCTGCACTGGCGCAGGCGGATGTAGGCATTGCAGTTGGAAGTGGCAGTGATATTGCAGCAGAAACAGCAGGCATTGTTTTGGTAAACAGCAACCCGAAAGACATTGTGAGTTTAATCTTGTTTGGCAAGGCAACCTACAGAAAAATGATACAGAATTTAATTTGGGCAACCGGCTACAACATCATTGCATTGCCATTGGCAGCAGGCGTTTTGTACAAACAGGGAATTGTATTAAGCCCGGCTGCAGGTGCAGTTTTGATGACGGTGAGCACAGTGGTAGTGGCAATTAATGCAAGCATATTAAAAGTAAAAAACTAAAAAATAAATATTAATGAAGAAATTATTTCCGCTTATAATAATAATTTGTGCCAATGGCTTTGCATTTGCCCAGCAGGAGATGAAAAATATGCCAGGCATGGATACAGCAAAAAAATCACTCAAACAACCCGTATTTTATACCTGTGTAATGCACCCTGAAATTCATTCACCTACGCCCGGCAATTGTCCAAAGTGTGGGATGAAACTGGTGAAGGAAAAAGCAAAATCCGCAGTAAGTAAAAAACCCGCAGAGGCAAAAAAAGAAATGGCCATGCCAATGTCTGCAGACTCAGCGAAGCAGCAGCACACGATGCCGGGAATGCAAATGGATAATATGCCCAAAGGGAAAGAAATGTCCATCAAAAAAATTGAAAATACCGAACCTCCAAAAACTGTCCGGTACGATTTGTATGTAATGGATACTATGGTAAATTTTACCGGCAAATCAAAACGTGCCATTGCAGTAAACGGAAGCATACCAATGCCCACCCTTACTTTCACAGAAGGTGATACGGCTGAAATCTATGTACACAATATGATGAACGAAGAAACATCCATGCACTGGCATGGCCTCATTTTACCCAACCGATATGATGGTGTGCCTAATATTACACAGATGCCTATTAAACCGCACACCACTTTTTTGTATAAATTTCCCATCATACAACATGGCACACACTGGTACCACAGCCATACAGGATTACAGGAACAAATTGGTATGTATGGAATGTTTATTATGAATAAACGAAAAGAATTAGATATACCCACTATTCCTGTTATACTAAGTGAATGGGCAGATATGAAACCCGAAGAAATACACCGCAGCCTGCACAATGCTACGGATTGGTTTGCCATAAAAAAAGGAACTACGCAGAGTTATTCCGAGGCGATAAAAACCGGCCATTTTAAAACTAAGCTATCCAATGAATGGAAGCGGATGAATGCAATGGATGTAAGTGATGTGGCTTATGATAGATTTTTAATCAATGGAAAAAGTGAAAGCCGGCAATCACAATTTAAAGCCGGAGATAAAGTAAGGTTGAGAATAGCCAACGGCGGCGCTTCCTCTTATTTTTGGCTTACTTATTCAGGAGGAAAAATTACCGTAGTAGCTACTGATGGCAATGATGTAGAACCGGTTGAAGTAGACAGGCTGATCATAGCCGTTTCAGAAACCTATGATGTGATTGTAACGATACCTGAAAATAAAAGTTACGAATTTTTAGTTACGCCGGAAGACAGAACCAAATCAGCTTCGTTATGGTTAGGCAGCGGCGAAAAATTAGCTGCAAAAAAATTACCCAAACTAAAATATTTTGCCGGTATGAAAATGATGAATGACATGATGGCAATGAACGGAGATATGGTACCAATGGGTATGGAAATGAGCAACCAGATGATGGATATGAATACTGTGATGTATCCTGAAATAACCGGTGACGAAAAGAACAACCATCAACAAAAGGCAGATGAAAATACCGGCAGCATGAAAGCCCTGGATACGGCGAAACAAAAAAAAGAAAATATCTCCGCCCATGATGCCCACAACATGCAAATGCCCAATGACAACAGCATGGCAGGAATGAACATGGCTGCAGAAGAAACCGATATCGTAACGTTGAATTACACCATGTTGAAAGCCCCTGAAAAAACAACTTTACGTGAAGGGCCGGTAAAAGAATTAAAATTCGATTTAACTGGAAATATGAACCGCTATGTTTGGAGCATGGATAATAAAGTGGTTTCCGAAGCCGATAAAATCCTGATAAAAAAAGGAGAGAATGTACGCATCATTTTGTACAACAATTCCATGATGCGGCACCCGATGCATTTACATGGACACGACTTCAGGCTGCTGAACGGGCAGGGAGAATATGCGCCATTGAAAAACATCATCGACATTATGCCGATGGAAAAAGACACCATAGAATTTGCCGCTACAGAAAGCGGTGACTGGTTTTTTCACTGCCATATTTTATACCACATGATGAGTGGAATGGGCCGGGTTTTGAGTTACGAAAATTCACCTGCAAATCCTGAAATACCAGACCCTAAGTTAGCGCAGCGAAAATTATTTTCTGATGACAGGATGCCGCATTTTATGACAAAGATTGGTATAGAAAGCAATGGCAGCGATGGCCAGGCAATGCTTGCCAACACCCGCTGGAAACTAAGCAGCATGTGGCATTTAGGTTACCATGATATGCATGGATACGAAAGCGAAACAATGTTGGGCCGCTACCTTGGTAAAATGCAATGGATTTACCCTTATGTTGGTTTCGATTATCATTATAAAATAGAAGGCGGCCCTAAAAATATATTTGGCAATGAAGATAAAAACTGGTTTGGCCAGGTAAGCAACAAGCTTAGAAGAAAAACAGCGGTGGCAGGTATTGCATATACTTTACCCTCTTTAACAATTGCCGACTTTAGAGTAGATGCCAATGGAAAATTACGCTTTCAATTATCAAGGGAAGACATTTCTATAACACCAAGACTGCGTTTTGCATGGATGATAAATACCGATAAAGAATACACCGCAGGGTTAAGATATGTCGTTACCAAATACATTTCCCTTTCAACACACTACGATAGCGATATGGGATGGGGAGCGGGACTTACCTTTACGTACTAAATTTATATTAAAATTTGCTGTACCGTAATATTAAGATGAAGAAAATAACTTTTTTAGTTGTTGCATTATTGGCTGCAAATATGATATTGGCTCAATATTCATTCAAAGCAATTATTAAGAGCAAAGAAGCAAATGAACCTTTATTTGGAACAACTGTGGTAATAAATGGTGGTAATAAATCTGCGGTGGCGGATAGCAATGGTTTAGTGATTGTAAAAGATATACCTGCCGGCAGGTATTCTTTTGTATTTACCCACATTGGGTTTAAGAAAAAAGAAATAGAATTTAGTACATCCCTTTTTTCTGATGAGGCTGTTACAATTACAATGGAAAATGAGAAGGAAGAATTGGGAGAGATCATAGTTCAAACAACAAGATCGGGCCACAATTTGAGTGAAGTTCCAACAAGAATTGAAGCAATCTCGCCCGATGAACTGGATGAAAAAGGAACAATGAAGCCCGGTGATATCCGGATGCTTTTAAATGAAAGTACCGGCATTACTACTCAACAAACTTCAGCCGTAAGTGGCACTGCAAATATTCGAATACAGGGATTAGATGGCCGGTACACCCAGTTGCTTAAAGACGGAATGCCTTTGTACACCGGCTTCTCGGGCGGTTTAAGTATTTTGCAGATACCTCCTTTAGATCTGAAACAGGTAGAATATATCAAGGGGTCTGCTTCTACCCTTTATGGTGCAGGTGCCATAGCTGGCCTGGTGAATTTAATCACTAAAACTCCGGGTATAAAAAAGGAATTGAACTTCTTGTTAAATGGAAATACAGGAAAGGGCTTTGATGCCAACGGCTTTTATTCAGAAAAGTGGGACAAAGTGGGACTCACCATTTTCAGTTCTTATAATTACAACGGGCCTTATTCCCCGGCTGCAATTGGCTTTACGGCTATTCCCAAAACAAAACGGGTCACCATCAACCCTAAAATATTTTTTTACTTCAATAAAAAAACTACCGCATGGTTTGGTATAAATACCAGTTTTGAAAATCGTTTTGGGGGCGACGAACAGGTTGTTGGTGGTAAAGCAGACAGCATGCATCAATATTTTGAAGGCAATAAAACAAACCGCGTTTCCACTCAATTCAATTTAACACACATCATTAATGAGTTCAGCAGAATTAATATTAAGAATGCTGTTGGAATATTTGAAAGAAGCCTTAAGATGCCTGGTGCAAATTTTAATGGCGGGCAGATTTCTACATTTAGTGAAATTAACTATGCTTATAAAAAACGTAAATCAGAATGGATCATTGGCATGAATGAATGGACCGAAAAATTTACGCCTCAATCAACAACGCATCTTAACTACCAGCTTACAACGATTGGTATTTTTGGTCAGCATACTTTTAAAGCCAATAGCTGGCTTTCAATTGAGAGCGGTTTAAGACTGGATAAAAGCAATCCTTCCACCAAAGAAAATCTGAATGGGTTGTTTATTTTGCCGAGGGTAAATGCTCTTTTAAAATTCAATAATTTTCTAAGTAGCAGAATAGGTGGTGGCCTGGGTTATAAGATGCCAACACCATTTATTGATGATGCAGAAAAGATTGCTTATCAAAATATCGGCAACATCGACTTCGCAAAACTATCTGCGGAAAAAAGCTTCGGGATGAATGCAGATATTAATTTCCGAAAGCAGGTTGACCATGTAAAAATCAGCATCAATCAATTCTTCTTTTATACCAAACTTAACAAGCCGGTATTGCTCGTAAACAATGACTTTGTGAATGCAAGCGGTTATACAGATACAAAGGGAGCAGAAACAAATTTTAAAATTACGGTTAATGAGATATCAATGTATGTTGGTTATACTTATACTGATACCAGGCAACATTACAATGGCCGTAATAACTGGCAACCATTGTCTGCAAAGAACAGGATTAATTTCGACCTGACTTATGAAATTGAAAATAGCTTTCGTTTTGGTGCGGAGAGCTTTTATACCGGCAGACAATTATTGTCAAATGGAAATATCGGTAAGGCATATATAACTTTTGGATTGCTGGTTCAAAAAATGTGGAAGCGCTTTGATTTATTTATCAACGCAGAAAATCTGACAGACAGAAGGCAAACCCGGTGGGGCAATATATATACTGGCTCCGTCACCAATCCTGAATTTACCGATATCTATACACCTTTGGAAGGGGCTATAATAAATGCTGGTATTAAAATAAAATGCAAATAGCTATCTGCCTCTAAGAAATGCCTTTTATATGGGGTACTTAAAAACCGGCATTCGTTGACAGTGGAATTTTTGTGAATACAACTTCAATTAATTTAAAGTGCAGGATTCCAGGTACGCTTTTCTGTCTTTACATATTTGCTCCAGCTATACAAGGCATCATATATTTTCAAATCAATTTCTAGCATTGTATGATCGTCCTTTTCATTATAGGATAAGCCTGCGGAGATAGCCCAAAGTCCCTCCGCTTGTGGCGCCAGATCGAAACGATCAGCATCTGCACCACGAACAATGGCAGCCAGTTGTAACAATGCCGGATCTGTTAGCTGATGTTTTTTAATGATAAAATCAAAAGTACATTCATCACCATAAT
>JAYUBR010000776.1:0-1347 GCA_043740775.1 Ferruginibacter sp.
TTAAGTTTTTTGTACCCTTTTGTACAATGGCTGCTATACAATTTTCAGGAATGCCGCACAAACCAAAACCACCAAGCATTGCGGTGGCTCCATCAAATAAATCTGTTAGTGCTGCGCTTGCATTTGCATATACTTTGTTCATAAGTAAAATGGTTTATTATGGTATCGGCACAGGAAAAAAGGGATGAGTTGATTTTTGTGTTGAGTCGGTTATTGGAATTGTTATTGGTTTAAATGTTGTTATTGGCAGCACGGGAGGTTCCGGTGGTAACGGCATTAATGAAAATGTTTTTGCTTCGTTTTTTTTACTATAGAGTGTTGTATATTTTTCTCTTTCGCCTCTTGTAGTAATACTGTCAAGTAGTATACGCATCAGTTCTGTATGTTTATTATAGTATTGATAACTATCATAAAAATCTTCCCTGGTTATATTATGTGTAGCGAAAATCTGCTGCTGAAGTTTTGCATTTTCCAAATCTGCATTTTTCAGGCTATCTTTTTTTATGTATTGAGCTGTATAGGTTTCGGCCCGAATTACATCCCAAAGCACAGCCTGCATCTGATCTCTCCGTAAAATACCGGATGGTAATCCTTCTTTATTTGCGCATCCCTCCATACCAATCATGAATATAATAACTAAGGCTATTTTCATTATTTCAATTCGTCTTTATACCTGTTAGCGTTGGTAATATCCATTTTTTGTAATAACTCAGATGCCCTTGCCTTATCCTGTGGCGGAGCTTTTGCAAAAATTTTAATCAGCTCATTTGCTTTTCCCTGAAAGAAAAACTGGTTGATCATTGTATTGGTATTATCAGCATTAAAACTACTGAGGAGGTTCAGTACATTCAACATTTCTGCCCTTGAGGCAGTTTCATTTTCAACCATTTTATCTGCGGCTTTTCTATAATAACCATAATAAATATCATGCATAATTGCATAGCGGCTGTTTTGCATATTTTCTACCAGCCAGTAACGGTTACGGGTACCATCAAATGCTTTCCAGCCTGAAATTCCTCTTGCCTCGGGTGCATTATTTACAATATTCTGCGCCTTTATAAAATAGGGAACACCGCCACGTTGAGAATAAGAATCATAATCAAATGCTATAATCATGTAAGCATAATAAGCCAATACAGCCGTTAGGTTGGATACCAGTCCATCGGAGCCTGAAACCCTGTTTTCATTAAACTCCAGTTGTTGAAACTCTACATATTTAAAAGTTACATCCGCATCCTGGTAATTAATAATGGGAGATAAATAGGAAGAATTAAATATGGGTCTGCCTGCCTGGATAGTAAGGGAAGCTGTGTACACATTGGCATCGGTGCCAGGCTGCAGATTTAA
>JAYUBR010000777.1:0-1346 GCA_043740775.1 Ferruginibacter sp.
CCGGTCACTGCCATGGGATGGGAAATAAATGCCGATAGTTTTTACCGCACCATAAAAAAAATATGGTTGTATGGCGGTGTTAAAGAAATACTGATTACAGAAAATGGTGCGGCATTTAAAGATGAATTAAAAAATGGAATCATTGATGACAGGTCAAGAATTGATTATTTTAACCAGCACCTGCAAGCGGTGTTGAAAGCAAAAAAAGAAGGAGTAAATATTAAAGGCTATTTTGCCTGAACGCTGATGGATAATTTTGAATGGAGTGAAGGATACCATCCCCGGTTTGGTTTAGTACATGTTGATTTAAAAACACAATTACGCACCATTAAAAATTCCGGTTACTGGTGGAGAGATTTTTTACACTAACAGGTATAAACTGCAATCTTCTGCTACTTATTTTGGAAATACAACTAATTCTCCAACAACTTTATCCCTGTTTTTTCAAAAGAAATTTTTCTTTCTTTATACAAATTTCCCATCGTCATTTTAAAAGTCTTCTTGCTCATACCGAAGAAATCATAAATATCTTCGGGCTTACTTTTATCGTTGTAGGGTAAATAACCATTGTTCTCCCTCAGTAAGCGCAACACTTTTCCTGCTTCATCTTCTACCCTGTTATAGCCTGGTTGTCCTGCTGCCACATCAATGCGAAAGCGGTCCTCCTTGTCGTTGGTTACTGGATATATTTTTTTGATGAAGCCTTTAAACTTATCTCCCACACCAATATTGCGATAAATTTCATTAAAATGCAATACCCCTGTGTGGCGGTTATTGATGATGCATACATAGCCAATATCTGTGCGGCGATAAACAATCAGGTCAACTACTTCCAGTTCTTTAATAGTTAGCTCTTCGTTGCTTAAATAAGGCTCCAGCTTTTCGGTAGCAGCGATGCGACCAGTTTGTTCATCCAGGTAAATTTTTACCAGGTAATCCCCATTTACCCTCATGTCAAATATTTGTTTGCTCTTTGGAACAAATATATCTTTCATCAAACCCATATCTAAAAATGCGCCGTGAGGGGTAACGGTTACTGCCCGCAATTTTACAATATCATCCAATACCCCTTTGGGTTCCTGTGTAGTGGCAATCAACCTGTCCTCGCCATCATGGTACAAAAACACCTTTAACTCATCGCCAATTGCAGAAGCTGTTGGCACAAATCTTTTGGGCAATAAAATACCATCCGCACCATCATCCAGGTACACGCCGAAATCTACAGCCCGTATTACTTTTAAGAGATTGTATTTGCCAACTTCTACCATGTAGGAGAATTAAAAATTAATAATTAATAATTAAAAATTTTGCCCCTTTGTAGAGACAGTTTTTAACTTTTGGTATCT
>JAYUBR010000778.1:0-4700 GCA_043740775.1 Ferruginibacter sp.
CACAGGATGTGTTTAAATTAATTGATAAACTGGAGCAGGATGAGGATGTGCAAAAAGTGTATCACAATTTAAAATAAAGGTTTTTATAAACAAATAGTACTAGAAGTTGATGCGTGAGGGATTGAAGCGGAAATACTTTTTGAGGGACGAAAAAAAGATTGAAGCGTAAAGCCCGACCCCTTTCCGCCGCGGCGGATGGGGACACGCCCTGATAGACCTTTTTACCGGTAAATTAAAGACCCCGTACATTTAACAAAGAAGTGAGTGGATACCGCAGATTTTTATACCCAAACATATCAACTTTTATATTACCTACGCTTACCGGGCTTTCTACCCTCAACAACAAATGATTGGGATCGTCGCTTATCCAGGCGGTCATTTTTTCGCCTCCTTCAAAGATGGTTCCTTTTATCAGCAAGGGTTTAAATTTAATTGCCCTGAATTTTCCATACTGGGTTTTAACGGTTTCCTTACCCATGTAGCGCAGGTATAAATGATATACTTCATCATCCAAAAACATATCAAACGGAATTTTATCCCCGGGTTTATATTTATTAAAATTGATGTTGCGGGCATAATAAATTGAGCTGATTACATCCTGTATACAACGGGTAGTTTTAAACACGCCGTTATTGCTGACAGCAGTTCCTGTACCCTGGTTAAAGGTTACATTGTTATAAATTTTATGTCCGCCCTCATCTACATTACGGATAAATTTTATGGGCAGCATAGTCGCAGTATCAATATAAGTTTCATAGCGGTCTCTTACCTTAAAAAAGTTATCAAAAAAAGGATAGTTTTTTCCCTCGCCTACGCAATGATAAGCAGTTTTGCCATTAAATCTTTCCAGTGAAGTAGTAAAGGTAGCTTCTCCAGCCCCTACATACATGCCCAGGGTATTATAAAAAACTTTCATGGTAATTATTTCACCGGGTGTGAAGGCCGTATTTTTTATTCCGCAAAAATCGTCCATCCCTTCATTTTGTGCAACTGCAGAAAAACCCACCAGTAAAAACAACGCTTTTAAAATTCCTTTCATTTCTCTTTTACAATTTTGATACTTAAAATTAATAAACTTCCTATTACGGCTGGTATTACCAGGTTAATAATCCATATACCCAGTGCCGTTGCGCTAACGCCTGGTTGATTGGTGGTATATAGTTGAAAAATTGCCCAACTGGCACTTATCCTTACCGGTAATTCAATAAAAGCAAAAGTTGGTGCTACTGCCATTACCAAATAAAAAATAGTCATCAGTAAAAAACATAACCAGCCGGCAATATGCACTTCCATTACCTGCAGCAGCAGCACATATTGCAAAACAAATACCAAATAGCGTACAAACGATAAACATAGTATCTGCAGCAACTTCATATTGTTAAATTCATCTAAAACACTGATATGCTTTACTGCTTTATGCAGTGCAGGTATGTTTTCCATCATACGCACCAGCCAGCCTAAACGAATATAAAACAACAATAGTAAAACAGTCAATACCACACTAAGTGATGTTATAACATTTTGCCAAAACGCAGGTAGAAAGGTTGTTATCGCATGATCCGTTTGCGAAAAATATTTTAACAGCAATAAACCCATGCAACCCATCATCATAGTAACCAGCAACTGGCTAATACTTCCCACAATGGTGAGCGAAATGGCGCTGATGCGGTTTCCTTCTTCCACATATAGAATACGCCCGCCATATTCCCCAATTCTGTTGGGCGTTAGCATGGTTACACTACAGCCAGCTAACACAGATTTAAATGCCCTGTAAAAAGAAAAGGGCTGAAGATGCTGTACCAGTAACCGCCATTTAATTGATTCAATGCCCCAGTTAATCCCCATTAAAAAAACAACCAGCCATAGCTTACTGTTCATCCAGCTATTTTTTATCTGCTGCCATTGAATGCCCACATTAGGCCTGGCAATAATTTGCCGGTATAAACTCCACGACAAAATAATAAACAACACCGGACCCAGAAAATAATTAATTAATATTTTTACTCTTTTATTCAAAAGGGTTTTCTTTATTTTCGCCATCGCCCTGTATAAGTAAAGAGAATGGTATGTTTCATTTACTTTTGTTACGAACCTTATATTACTTTGTGCTGGTATTTTAAGTACAAGTATAGTTGAAATATTCAGTTAATCCATCAATAAAAATAAGCAATTGCAATTGCAAAAAAAATCCAATATCATTTTAGGAATTGATCCTGGCACGGTAGTAATGGGCTATGGGCTGATACGGGTAACAGGCAGTACAATATCATTGATAGACCTGGATATTTTAAAGCCGGGAAAAGTAGATGATCCTTATAAAAAACTACAGTTGATTTATAATACCGTAAGTGGTTTGATCATTAAATACAAGCCGGATGTATTTGCCATTGAAGCGCCTTTTTTTGGTAAGAATGTACAGAGCATGTTAAAGCTGGGAAGGGCACAGGGTGTGGCCATTGCAGCAGCCATGCGGCATGGGTTGGACGTTACTGAATATTCGCCAAAAAAGATAAAACAATCCATTACCGGCAACGGCAATGCAAGTAAAGAACAGGTATTAAAAATGCTGCAACGGCTGTTAAATTTTACGGAAGATCCAAAATATTTTGATGCGTCCGATGCCCTGGCAGTAGCTGTTTGCCATTACTTCCAGGAAAACTCTGTATTGTCAGGCAGAGGACAAAAAGTGAATGGCTGGGACGATTTTTTAAAGAAAAACCCTGCAAGGTTAAAAAAGTAAATGGCTATAAATTAGCAATAATTTTTTGCTGAATGGTTTTAAATTCTTCTATCGGCAATTTCAATTTATTATTGGTAAAATTAAGATCATTTGCTGAGTTGATAGGCACCAGATGCAAATGTGCATGGGGTACTTCCATCCCCATTACACTTATGCCACAACGGTTACAATCAAAAGATTTTTCGATGGCGTGGGCAATCGGTTTTGCAAAAACCAGTAATGAATTTAGATAGTCGTCCGGCAGATCAAAAAACTTATCCGTTTCCATTTTTGTAATCACCAGCACATGTCCTTTCACCAACGGAAAAATATCCAGGAAGGCAAAAAATTTATCATCCTCGGCAATTTTATAACAGGGAATTTCCCCGGCAATTATTTTTGAAAAGATTGTCATACCAAGTAGAATTTATAATAAAAATACAAACAAAAAACCCACTCAAAAATGGTGGGTTTAAAAAATTAAAAAGTAATATCAGATAGTAATATTTTCTACCTTAAATTTCAACAAACCTACAGGCACAGTTACTTCAGCAATATCGCCAATTGCTTTGCCAAGTAAGCCTTTACCAATAGGAGAGGTTACAGAAATTTTACCCAGCTTTAAATCGGCTTCTTTTTCAGAAACTATCTGGTAAGTAACCTTCTTTTTAGTGCCCAGGTTGGTAACAGTTACCTTGGTTAAAATAGACACTTTGCTGGTATCAATATTGCTTTCATCTAAAATACGGGCTGTAGCTATTATGCCTTCCAGGTATTTTATTTTTGCTTCCAGCATTCCCTGCGCTTCTTTAGCCGCATCATATTCTGCATTTTCTTTTAAGTCCCCTTTTTCACGTGCTTCTGCAATGGCTTTGCTGGCAGCAGGCCGCTCTACACTTTTCAAATGGTGCAGCTCATGTTTCATTTGCTCGAAGGTTTCTTGTTTTACATAATTCATTTCGCTCATAACGCTTCTTTTTAGAGTAATAAAAAAATACAACGCCCCGGAGAACACCAAGGCGTTGTATTTAAATACAAATATAATCAAATTATCAAATACCCAACTTTTGCAGAATAACGGCAGCCATTTTGTAAAAGGCTTCATTACTATAGCCTGCTATATGCGGTGTAATAATTACATTGATTTGTGCATTTAAAAAATCAAGCTCCTGTTGTTGTACGGAAGTTAAGGCTTGCAAATTTTCATTTTCCAGCACATCAAGTGCCGCACCCGAAATCTTATTTTGTTTCAAAGCATTGCTCAGGGCTGCTGTATCAGTTACTCCTCCCCGGCAGGCATTGATAAAAAAAGGTTTCCCTTTTAATGCATTAAAAAAATCATTGCCCGCCATGTGCTTTGTTTCATCCGTTAGCGGTACATGAAAACTAATGGCATCTGCATACCTGCAAATTTGTTCCATGCTGGCTTCTTTAATATAACCGCTTCCAAATCCAAATTTATATTTATCATAAACCAGTACTGTAACATCAAATGCTGCCAGCAATTTTGCCAATGCTCCGCCTGTATTACCATAGCCAATAATGCCCACAGTTTTACCACCTAACTCTATGCCACGATTGGCATCCCGTATCCATTTTTTTTGTTTTACCTCCTCCGCACTTTTTGAAATGTTGTTCATCAAATTCAATAAAAGTCCTAAAACATGCTCTGCCACCGCATTTCGGTTTCCTTCAGGGCTGCTGACACAGGTAATACCTTTGCTTACCGCATATTCCACATCAATCAATTCCATACCACTTCCCAGGCGGCCAATCCATTTTAGTTTTGCCGCTTTTTTTATAATTACCTGGTCAATTTTTAAACGCGTGGTTACAATTAATCCATGTACGTTTTCTATAAGTGCAGTTAATTCATTGTAGGAAATTTCTGGCAAATACAGTACATCATATCCTTTTTGTTGTAAGGTGGACACTAAAAAATTATGTGTTTTGGCGGTTATAACAACCACCGGTTTGGTAT
>JAYUBR010000779.1:0-1342 GCA_043740775.1 Ferruginibacter sp.
AATGTTTGGAGAACTGGTACATGCAGAAGGAGCTTACCTGCACGATTTAAGAAGCCTTAATTTTGATAAAAAAGGTTATGCAGAAATGTGGCGACTGAAAGAAAATGCAAGCCGCAACGGTAACTTATATCCTACGCATGGATTGGGGCCTGTGGCACAGTGCCTTAACATTAACCGGGGCGATCAGATGGACTACCTGGTATCCATGTCGGGCAACGATTTTATAATGGGCGCTATGGCAAAGGAGCGTGCAGCCACAGATAGTTTTTACAACGAATTTAAAGATAAACAGTACCGGGGCGATATGAATACTACCGTGATTAAAACAGTAAAGGGTAAAACCATCATGGTACAACATGATGTAAGCACACCAAGGCCCTATTCAAGAATTCATACAATCAGTGGTACAAAAGGGATGGCAAATAAATGGCCGGAACCGCAAAGAATTTCTTTTGGCGAAGACTGGATAAAAGAAGCAGAATATAAAGCACTGGAAGAAAAATTTACATTGCCGATTGTAAAACATATAGGAGCCATTGCCAAAAATGTAGGTGGCCATGGTGGTATGGATTTTATAATGGACTGGCGTTTGATTGATAACCTCCGTAATGGCCTGGCACTTGACCAGGATGTGTACGATGCTGCTTTGTGGAGTTCCATTGCTCCTTTAAGCGAGCAATCAGTGGCCAACCGAAGCCGCAGTATGGATGTGCCGGATTTTACAAAAGGCGCATGGAAAACCAACCAACCAGTAAACCTGACGTTGGATGGAGGTGGCAATACAACTATCAGAACAGTACCAGAGGAAAAAGTAAAAATAAATTAGCAGCAGGTAAATATTTTGTGTCCGTTAAGTCATTTATAATTTCATGAACCCGTTAACGGATTGTACTGTATTTTTTCTTCATAGTAACTTATATAATTGAAAAGCGTTCCCATTTTGGCAACGCTTTTTTTAACAGCTTTACATTATTTTATCCCTGTAATTTTTCTTACTCTTTAGAATAATTCTTTTAAATTTCAAGCAACTATCCAACCCTGTAAATTTATCCATAGAAAACTTAAACGGGACTTCTTTAAAAATGTATTCCTCCTATCTTCATTATTGCCACATCTTCAATATTTTTTAAAAAATTACCGGTACAAATAAAAATTTATAGGTAAATCCGGAGTTGTTGTAATTATTAATTTTGCGTTGGGCATCATAAAGCTTAGTCTTTTAAACCTATTGCTGATAAGGGTTTTAGCAATTTGCTGGCTATTTCAGAATAAATAAATCAGCTTTATATTAGTGTTGCTTCAATACAATTGCGGCCTATCTTTATGTTATCAATAGCAAATA
>JAYUBR010000780.1:0-4690 GCA_043740775.1 Ferruginibacter sp.
CTTTATTACAGGGGGAATTATAACAGCAGCCGCTATTGTACAAACAAAAAAAGTAATTATGCTCAAATAGCAATTGATTCATTACTGGCTGATAAACCAACGCCTGATTTTAACCAGTATGCCTTAACAGCTTACGGGTGTTCGCTACCTGGCTGTAAAAAATAAAAACAAACAACCCCTTATAAATAAAAGATAATTGTAACGATGGAAAACCAACACACAGAAAAACATTATCAAGCGGCGGTGGCATTCAGGCTGGAGTTGAAAGAAAGATCTGATATGCTGATGAATTATTTTCTCATCTCTTTTTTTATTGCAGGCCTGTTGCTGGCTACCTTTTATGGCACCTGGTTAATTGCATTTGGTGTAGGCGGATTTACACTGTTTGCGTACTATTATATTAAAGCATCAATGCCCGGATCTGAATTATACCAATATGTTTTAAGTGTGTCGCTGGGCATTTACATGGCACAATTTATTTACCAGATGCATGGCATGTTTGAGATGCACTTTTTTGCATTTATAGGCAGTGCCATTTTAATAACTTATCAAAACTGGAAACTACAAATACCCCTCGTGGTATTTGTTTTAATACATCATGCAGGCCTGGGCTACCTTCAACATACTGGTGTGCAGGATGTTTATTTTACCCAGTTGAGTTCTCTTGAACTGCAAGCAATTATTATCCACATTATACTGGCTGCTGTAATATTTTTTACCTGCGGCTTATGGGCCTACCAGTTAAAAAAGTACAGTAAAATACAACTGGACCAAATAGGGCAAATGGGGAGGTTGGAAAGAGAGGCACAGGTTAATAAAGAAAGAATATTGAACCAGGAAGCATTAAAAGAAGCGTATGAGAAAGCAGAAAAATCCCGGCAGGAAGCCGATGAAGCCAATAAAGCCAAAAGTGTATTTCTTGCAACAATGAGCCATGAGATAAGAACTCCCATGAATGGTGTGATTGGGATGGCCGCCCTTTTAAACGAAACACAACTAACGGCTGAACAACAGGAATATGCAAAAACCATTAGTACCTGCGGAGAGGCCTTGCTTACCGTGATCAATGATATCCTTGATTTTTCTAAAATAGAATTGGGTAATATGGAATTGGAAGAAAGAGATTTTGATTTACGAACCTGCATTGAAGATGTGCTGGATGTATTTGCAGGTAAGGCAGGCAAAATGGGATTGGACCTGGTGTATGAAATTGATCATGATGTGCCTGCGCAAATTATTGGTGATAGTTTAAGGCTTCGCCAGGTATTGGTAAACCTGGTAAGCAATGCGATAAAATTTACCGAACACGGAGAAATATTTGTAGGTATTCATTTAACTAAAATACACGGGAATGGAAAAATTGAATTAAGGTTAGAAGTACGTGATACCGGCATTGGTATACCTGAAGATAAAATGGAAAGGTTATTTAAGGCTTTCTCTCAGGTAGATTCATCTACTACCCGCAAATATGGCGGCACAGGCCTTGGCCTTATTATTTGCAAAAAACTGGTAGGTCTTATGGGAGGTAATATCAGTGTAACAAGTAAATATACCCAAGGCACTACTTTTACTTTTACCATGTTGTCATCTGCAAGTTCCCAATCAATCCGCACTTATGTTACCAATTACATCAGTGGTATGGAAGGTAAGCAGGTACTGGTAGTAGATGATAATTTAACCAACCGTCACATCCTCAAAAATCAATTGGAAACATGGAAAATGTTGCCCACACTGGCCTGTAATGGGGCAGAAGCATTGGAAATAATGGCAACGCAAAATCATTTTGATCTTGTATTGACAGATATGCAAATGCCTGATATGGATGGTTGCGAACTGGCCGGCCATTTTCAACAGTTGTATCCTAAAATACCTGTGATACTGTTAAGTTCGGTTGGCGATGAACGCAATAAAAAATATGAAGGTTTATTTAATTCAATATTAACCAAGCCCATCAAACAGGAGATGTTATGCAAACTGATGATTAATGCATTGAGGGGTAAAGGTAAAATTGCTGCAGATATAAAATCTGCCACGCAAATTCTTTCCCTTGATTATGCAAAAGAGCATCCATTAAATATCCTGGTGGCAGAAGATAACCTGGTAAATCAAAAACTTACCCTGAAGATACTGAGCAAACTGGGTTTTGAACCAGCCCTGGCGGTTAACGGGCAACAGACAATAGAAATGGCCGCACAGTTTCAGTATGATGTGATATTGATGGATGTACAAATGCCGGTAATGGATGGGCTGGAAGCTACCCGGATTATCAGGGAAAGTACAAATACACAACCTGCGATTATTGCCATGACCGCCAATGCCATGAAAGAAGATAAAGACGCATGCCTGGCGGCAGGCATGGATGATTTTTTAAGCAAACCCGTTAAAGTGGAAGAAGTGGTGGAGATGCTTACCAAATGGGCATTCATCTTAAAGGAAAATATTACCTCTGAAAGTGCCGGTATACGTGCCTGATAAATACAAAAAAATAAAAATAATAATCATGGAAAACCTATCAAACAATTCAATTCCCGCCTCCTTTTCCAATGCAGAAGAATTGTACAATTTAAGTTTGCTTGAAGAAATGGAAGACAACGAATACCTGGCAGAAGTACTTGATATTTTTTTGAAAGAAGCCCCGGTAGAGTTAAAAGAAATGACAGGTGCATTGCAAAGCCGTAAAATTGATGTTATTGGCCTTAAAGCACATAAGTTGAAAAACAGTGTTTGCATTATCCAGGCCAGCCAGTTAACGGAATGTTTAACCAGGATAGAAATGCTGGGAAAAGAAGGAATAATCAAAGACGAATTAATAAGCCTGGTTGAAAATGCAGTACAACAATACAACAGCATTGAGCAGGCACTGAAAAAGCATATCAAAGAATTAAAATAAGCGCTCGCCGGGTACTGCAGATATCTATTCGCCTGCATCATATCTGACAAAGAAAAAAAATAATTACAGAAGCGAACAGACTAATAAAAAAACGATGAAAACCAACCGGTATTTTATTTTATTTTGTTTACAGTTGCTTTGCTTTTTTGCAATAGCACAAAAGCAAAATCTAAAATTTGCGCACCTGGATATTAATGACGGCATATCTCAGAACCATGTGATGTGCATATTACAGGACAGGAAGGGTTTTATGTGGGTTGGCACGGGTGATGGGCTGAATAAATATGACGGATATAAGTTTACCGTTTATAAAAATGATGCCAGGGACAGTACCAGTATAAGTAATAATTTCATTTATGGTATCGTAGAAGATGCCAAAGGGATTATCTGGATAGCCACACGGGGTGGCGGATTAAGCCGGTATGACAGGGCAAAGAACTGCTTTACCAACTATAAAAACAATCCTAAAGATCCAAACAGTATTTCAAGCAACCTGGCAATTGGCATAAGTAAAGACGATGAAGGAAACATATGGGTTACTACTGAAGATGACTTAAATTGTTTTGTTCCTGGAAAAAACATCTTTTTACATTACAAAATCAATGCGAGGTATGTTTTGGAAGATAGTGAGCACCAGCTTTGGATGGGAACCTTTAAAGATGGCCTTAGCTTGTTTAACAAAAAAACAAAAACATTTACATCGTTCCGGAACAATGAAAAAGACAATACTTCGCTTAGTAACAATAATGTACCCATAATTTTTGAAGACAGTAAAAAACAACTTTGGGTTGGCACGGAGGGCGGCGGTTTAAATCTTTTTGACCGGGCCACCCAAAAATTTCACCGTTTTATACACGATGTCCATAACAATAATAGTTTACCGGCTAATGTAGTGTATGCGCTTGGCGAAGACAATAAAGGCGGCCTCTGGATTGGTACCGAAAACGGGGGGATGAGTATCTATAATTCCGTTACACAAACTTTTGATCTGTTTCAGCATGATGAGATAGACAACAAGAGCATAAGTCATAATTCAATCTATTGTATTTATAAAGACATCAATGACAATATGTGGGTAGGTACTTTTGCCGGGGGCCTTAATATTTTTACTCAAAACAGCAATAGGTTTACGCATTTTAAACATACTTCAAGCGAAAGCAGTTTAAGCAATAATAATGTATTGTGCATGGAGGAAAATAATGATGGAAAAATATGGGTTGGAACTGATGGCGGTGGCTTAAATCTTTTTGACCCTGTAACAAAAAACTTTACCCATTATATTCATGAACAAGGAAATAAAAATAGTATTTGTGGCAATTACGTTCTAAGTGTTTGCAAGACCGGCAATGGTAATTTATGGATTGGAACTTATGCAGACGGCATTACCATTTTTAATCCTAAAAAAAATACTTACAAACATCTTAAAAATGATCCTGCTGATACATTAAGTTTAAGCAGCAACAATGCCTGGGTGATTTTTGAAGACCGGGAAAAGACGATCTGGGTTGGTACTTTTAACGGCGGATTGAACATGTATAATCCACTCAACAATAGCTTCACACGCCTGGATGATCACACCGGCAATTCCAGTACTAAAAAAATTCAATCTATTACAGAAGACAATCTTGGAAACCTGAGGATAGGAACCGATGGTGGCGGCTTACAGTTATTTAATAAACACACCAAAACGTTTACCACCTTAGTACACGACGATCATAAAAATAGCCTGAGTGATAACCGTATTACATTTACCCATGAAGATAAACTTGGAAATCTTTGGATTGGCACCATGGCGGGACT
>JAYUBR010000781.1:0-1341 GCA_043740775.1 Ferruginibacter sp.
CTCTTAAAATATCAATATGCCGAATCAGCAAATCATTATCGCGACGTTTTAACAAATTAATGGTGAAGAAGTAAGTGCCGCCAGCATGCCAAGCGCGACGATAATCCATAGTAACTTACCTATCAAAACCTATGTTGCAGGGCGTATTAGTGCAGCGTAATACGCCGAAAGAAAGATAATTCATACGGCGCAATACGCAAGCTATTGCGCCCTACGCGGGCTGAAATTAACTTAAGTAGGCACGCCTAAAATATATAACCAATTGATTAATGTGTAAAAAGTTAGACTAAATGGTGTCTGACCCCATTAATGCATTAATAATGTACTACGCGGGTTTCTTTTTAATTAAGCATCATGCTTCTAATAGTTTTAATAACTGATTGATTTATTTTTTCGAAATCATTTAACTGCGAGTAGTGAATGTTAAATTCTGCGTGAACACGATTGTCTACATCAGTTATTACGTGACACAGGGTATTTGGAGGTATATTTTTATAAGAATAATTATACTCATAATCACATTCTATTAAATACCGCCATGGCTCCGGTGAAACTAGGCTGACTTTTTTGATTTCTTTGCTAACCCTACTGTCGTCCGTAGCGTATACAAACATTCCATTAAAGCTAGAATTTACTTGTTTTTGATAGAAAAGACCACCTGTTACCCCCAACCCTTTTTCGCGCCGCGTAAAATCAACAGTCCCCCAACTAGACAATATACGTACCTCTAAATTTGGCATACTCATTTGTTTAGCATTATCGGGGAAAATAATTAATAAGCTCCCTGCTATAGAATCATCACTACTGTCTGTACCATATTTATTTCTTTCTTCTACGGAATATTGCTCTGGCACTCTCCATAACAAAGCATGGCATTGTGTTTTATTCCCATCAAAAAGAGTTTCAAACTGCCTAGATTTGCTATTTTTATCAGGCAGTGTGATGCATTGTGTAATATATTTCGCTTTATCTTGTTCAACTTTGACGCAAGCAGTTAATTGACTGATAGATATAATAATGGCCAAATATATAAAATATTTTCTCAATGTAGTCCACTTTCCACCTTCTTAGGTGCTTCATACTCATGCATTAAATCATAGCGAATTGGTTTTTCTGGTTGTTCTTGCCAGCTTTTAAGGTGTGATATTTTGATTTGTTGCGGGATTGTTTTATCAGCTTCAAACTGTTTAATCAATTCTGCACTAGCGGTATGAACCGGTTGTTGTTCTGTTAAAGCTTGGCAGTAATCGGCAAAATCGGTTGCTTTAGCGCTAATGGCATTGCTTGCCATATACGCTTGAATGGCTTCTTTGCGCTTTTTATATGCAGTAGTTCTTATGT
>JAYUBR010000782.1:0-1339 GCA_043740775.1 Ferruginibacter sp.
GATACTGCTAAGGAAAAACAGTATTATGAAACGTTGCGGCCATTGCACGATTCTTTTAATAAACAGCACCAGAATGATTTCTTTTTTGTGCAGTTTAAAGAAGTAATGAAGGGCAACTGGTTTTTAAATACCGTGCGGTACATGCAGGAGAATGGCTTTGTAGTAAAGGGTATGGAAAACCTGAAACGCTTTAGGTACAACACCAACAAACCAACATGGGAAATGAAAACCGGCAGCGGTATTGATTGGTTTGACCTTGAAATAAAAGTGAGTTTTGGTGACGAAGAAGTGCCGTTTAAAGACATCAGAAAGGCCATCATCAACAACCAGAATATTGTTGTGTTGGGCGATGGTACTTTTGGAGTGCTGCCCGATGAATGGCTGCAGCAATACGGCATGATGTTTAAAATGGCAGAACAGCAGAAAGATGGCACCCTGCGGTTAAGCAAGCTGCACTACACGCTGATAGATCAGTTGCATGAACAAATTGATGATGAAGTTATTTTTAAAGAGATAGAAAATAAAAAACAAAAGCTTAAAAACATTGAAAATATACAACTGATAAAGCACAGTAAACATATCAAAGCCAAACTGCGTCCTTATCAGCTCAGCGGTTTTCAATGGATGCAAACACTTGATGAACTCGGCTGGGGTGGCTGCCTTGCTGATGATATGGGCCTTGGAAAAACCCTGCAGGCCATTACTTTTCTACAGTTTTTAAAAGAAAAATATAAAGGCAGTACACACCTGGTAGTTTGCCCTACATCCTTAATCTATAACTGGGAAAACGAACTGCAAAAATTTGCTCCCCGATTAAAATATCATATTTATTATGGCACCAGCAGGGAGTTTACAGATGACCATTTTGAAGACTATGATATTGTAATAACCAGCTATGGCCTGGTAAGAAATGATATGGAACAGATGCTGAAATTTAACTGGCACTATGTAATACTGGATGAAAGCCAGGCCATAAAAAACCCCGAAGCACAGGTAACAAAAGCTGTGCAGTTACTTAAAGCAAAAAACAGGTTGGTGCTAAGCGGCACACCGGTTCAAAACAATACCTTCGATTTGTATGCACAATTTAATTTTATCAACCCCGGCATATTGGGTAGCAAAGAGTTTTATAAAACAGAATTTGCAAACCCCATCGACAAAAATAACGATGCAGAAAAAAGTAAAGCCCTTAGGCAATTAATTTATCCATTTCTGTTAAGAAGAACAAAGGAACAGGTTGCCAAAGATTTACCTGATAAAACAGAAACAATTTTGTGGTGTGAAATGAGTAAGGAACAACGCGGTGTTTACGATGATTACAAAAATTATTATCGAAAAA
>JAYUBR010000783.1:0-4677 GCA_043740775.1 Ferruginibacter sp.
CGGAAATAATTCATACTTGTTTACCAGTAGCTCTTCAAGGTTAAAGAATCAGATTGTGGTGGTAGAAGTGGTGATAGGTAATGAAATACATACACAAAAAATGATATTATTTTAGCTGATAAAAACAATGCACAAGGTCCCCCCTTTGGGGGGCTTTGTTTGTGTCAGAAATCGAAATTCCATTGCCTCTGTTATCCATCTTCAAAAACAAAATCCTCAGATAATTCAAGAATACAGGAAAAGGAACTTGTTGTAACTTTCATTGCCTTGATTTGTATACAAAATGTTGGAATGGCAGATGTTACTTAGTTATTAGTTTTATCACCCAATTAGAATCATTTTTATAAAAAAAATCGACAAAAATTAATCACTATTTTTAAACCACAAAACAACAGTTCTTCCTCACTTTTTTAGCCCTCTTTAGCAGGCTTTTTTAGGACTTTTTTAAATCGTTTTTTAGGGGGTCAATTTGAAATGGCGAGAGGGGGTCAGTTTAGCCCGAATTTACTGCACATCATTCAATCATATTCACTTCCCTTTGCAGCAGCACATTAAATTTTTGCTGCACGCTTGCAATGATATCATTACTCAACGATAAAATTTCACTTCCTTTTGCATTACCATAATTTACCAAAACCAATGCTTGTTTTGCATGGCAGCCTGCATCGCCTTTGCGATAACCTTTCCAGCCGCATTGTTCAATTAACCAGCCTGCTGCCAGTTTTACGTTTCCATTCTCCAGTGCATAACCGACCAAGCCAGGAAAAGAAATTTTAAGCGAGTCGAATTGACCGATATCAATTTCGGGATTTTTAAAAAAACTCCCTGCATTGCCAATCACTGCAGGGTCAGGCAGTTTACTGCTGCGGATATTGATTACAGCCTGGGATATAGCTTGTATGCTCAACTGCTTAATACCTATTGCCTGTAGTTCTTGTTCAATAGCGCCGTAGCTGGTATTAAAATGCGGCGTTTTATGTAAACGATAAGTAACACTTAAAATAACAAACTGGTCTTTCAGTTGGCTTTTAAACACACTTTCTCTATATCCAAAATGGCAATCAGTCAAACTAAATTTTACTGCTTTTTTTTCAGCAAGATGAAACGCTTCCAGCTCATAAAAAACATCTTTCAATTCTACCCCATAAGCACCAATATTCTGCATCGGCGAAGCGCCAACATTACCAGGTATCAAAGAAAGATTTTCCATGCCGGCTAAATTATTATTGATGCAGTACAATACCAGTTGGTGCCAGTTTTCTCCTGCGCCTGCTTTTATAAAAACATAGTCTCCATCTTCCCCAACTATTTCAATTCCCTTTATTTCATTTTTTAAAACAAGGCCTTCAACATTACCTGTTAAAAGAATATTACTGCCGCCGCCGAGGATAAAAGTTTTAGGTTGATAGATGACAGTTGACAGTTGTTTAAATTCAAGCAGCTCTTCTAATTTTTCAACAGAATTAAATTCAGCAAAGTATTGTGCTGTGGCATCAATGCCAAATGTGTTGTAATTTTTAAGAGAGAAATTTTCTTTGATCATAGTTTGATAATGTGTTGATTTGCTGATTTACTGATTTACTGATTGCAGATACCAGCCATTCTTTAAAAAATCATAGCTTAGTTAAAAAATTTTTATCCCGTTTACCCCCATTCGCAAAAACATCATTAACCTCCAATGCGACATTAGCAAATTAGCAAATCAGCTAATTAATTAGCATCCACATCCGCAATCATCACAACACTTTTAAACTGCTTTTCAGCAAGTAGTAAATTGCATTCGTTACGGATTATTTGTTTGTACTGCTGAATCTGTTTCATATCCAGCGGTAGTTTTATCAGCAACTCCATCAGGTATTGATTGCGTACCCTTGCCACTACCGGCGCTGCCGGACCAACCACAAAATTTTTTAGATTTTTTTGCAATGCGGCGGATAGTTTATTGGCTGCAGCATCCACGGTTTCTTTTACCTTATGCTTTAAGGTAATTTCAATAATCCTGCTAAAAGGCGGATAAAAAAACTGTTGCCGGTTGGTTATTTCAAAGGCGTACAATTTTTTATAATCATGGTCTTTTACAAACTGTAAAACAGGATGGTTGATTTGAGTAGCCTGAATCAGTACATTTCCCTGCAGATCTTTACGCCCGGCACGCCCGCTAACCTGTTCCATTAACTGAAAGGCCCGTTCATTTACTCTGAAATTTGCAAAGCTTAATAAACCATCCGCATCTAAAATGCCCACCAGGCTTACCTTTTCAAAGTCGAGCCCCTTTACCACCATCTGCGTACCCACTAATACATCTATGCGTTGCTGTTCAAATAACTTAATTAAATTGTCGTGTGCCGATTTACCTCTTACCGAATCCACATCCATTCTGGCCACTTTCAAAGAAGGAAATTCATCTTCAATCATTTCCTCTATTTTTTCTGTCCCAAAATTTTTCTCTATCCAGTTAACCGATCCGCATGCCGGACAGGCAATTAATTTTGGATAGGTAGTACCACAATAATGGCAATGCAATTTGTTGGAATATTTATGCAGTGTTAAGGTTACATCACAATTTTTACATTGTGGTAAATAGCCACAAGTGCCACAAATTAAATACGGTGAATAGCCTCGCCGGTTTTGAAAAAGAATGACCTGTCTGCCATCTGCTACCGTTTTATCGATGGCTTCTTTTAATTGTGGCGATAACATTACTTTGCCTTTTTGCGCTACCTGCCGGGTATTGATAATTTCAATCGTGGGTAATTGGATTCCACTAAAACGTTCATTCAATTCTACCAAACCATATTTTCCTTTTTGGGCATTGTAATAAGTTTCAATGGAAGGCGTAGCACTTCCCAGCAACACTTTTGCATTGAATAAAGCGCCATAGTAAACCGCAGCGTCTCTTGCATTGTATCTTGGGGCCGGGTCCTGCTGCTTAAAGGACGGATCATGCTCTTCATCCACCACTACCAAGCCAAGGTCTTTAAAGGGCAGGAACAAGGCACTCCTTGCGCCTAGCACAATCCTTATTTCACCACTCTTGATTTTGTTCCATAGCTCTACCCTTTCGTTGTTGTTGAATTTGGAATGGTAGATTGCAATATTGCCACCAAAATGAAATTGCAACCGGCGTATCATCTGTGCCGTTAGCGCTATCTCCGGCAAAAGATACAATACCTGTTTACCCTGTTTATAATATGCTTCAATTAGTTTGATGTAGATCTGCGTTTTGCCACTGCTGGTTACACCATGCAGCAGGCAAACATTTTTAGTTATAAAACTTTGCTCTACTTGCTGCAAACTCACTTGCTGTGCGGGACTTAACTCAAATGCAACTTCCATTGCTTTGGGCATTGCTTTAATCCTGTCAACCGTGCGCTTCTGAATAAGTAATATTTTTTTTTCTGCAAGGCCGTTTAATTGTGCTGTAGAGGCACCCGATTTTTTCAGCAGTTCTGTTTGGGTAACTTCCCCGGTGGTTTTTATTAAATGCAGGTAACTCAGCAATAATTCCATTTGCTTAGGCGCCTTTGTCCAGTTATTCAGCAGTTCACCCATGGCTGCTTCCGTATAGTATTGCGGATTCAGCAATACAAAATTTTCTTTTTTAGTTTTATACCTTTCACTCAACGCCTCCCAAACAACACATACTTTTTTATCAATCAGCTTTTTTATAACGGGGTAAACATGAGTGTCGTCCAGCACCTGCTGCACTTCGGTAATGTTCAATTGCTTTTTTATCAGCAATGCTTCTGCCACCAGATACTCTTCGTTGTTTAAATTACTGAAGTCATCGCCATACTCTTCATTAAACAATAAAATAGTTTCGCTGCTTAATTTAAAATGCGCCGGTAATGCGGCAGCCATTACTTCTCCTTCGCTGCACATATAATACTGGCTCATCCAGTTCCATAATTGTAACTGCTGCGGGTACAGTACCGGTTCATCATCCAGTACATTTAAAATTTCTTTGGTGTTATAGGGTGGCGCTTCGGAAGTAATTAATTTAATGATGCCGGCGTAGCGTTTATTTTTTCGCAATACTACTTCAACGCGGCTACCATGTTTTATTTTATCTGCAAAAACGGGAGGTACTGCATAAGTATAAGTGGTGGGCAATGCCAAGGGTAATATTACTTCTGCAAACATCGCTGTAGCCTGTACGCCGTGGCGGATTGCATCCTCATTAAATGGTATTTCGTTGTTGTTATTCAAATCAGCAGCATTATTTTATCCACGATGCTTTATAATAAATTAATTTTTCTTCCATCAGATGATACACTTTTTCTTTCAGGCTGCTTACATCTTTTAGTGTTAGTCCTTCTACACTTATTTCCTGCAGATAAATGGCTCTTGATTTTCCCGGTGTTAATGATAACACAGATTTGTAACTCATGCGCTCGTAAGTATCTAAAAATAAAATTGATTTGATGGGCGTTTGCGTTTCAATAGCCACCCTGAATGCTCCATCATAAAATGATTTCAATGGATGATGCGTTGTATTAAATGTTCCTTCCGGTGCAATCACAACAGATATATTTTTCCGGATCACATTCTTTAACTGCATCACACTCTTTGCCCTTTTCTGTGTGCTTGATCTGTCAACCATCACCACCGCATTTCTATAAAAAAACCCAAACACGGGAATTTTAGCCATTTCTGCTTTGCCCAAAATTCTGAAAT
>JAYUBR010000784.1:0-1337 GCA_043740775.1 Ferruginibacter sp.
AAGAATTAAAAGATTTACAGTATAAAAATAATGCTTCGGTTACGGTGGTTTCATCGGGTGTATTGTTGAATTTGTATCTGCGGGCATTGACAGCACTGGGTTTAAACGAACAATGCAAAACACAAAATGCAGATGAAGCATTGATTAACGGCCACGCTTTTATTTTAAATTATTATCAATAAATTTACCATTCTAAAATATGCCATCATGAAAAGTACATTTTCGTTTATTGTATTCATTTGCATCATTACCTGTTACAGTTGTAATAATAACAATGCTGATAAAGAAAAACCAACACAGGCTGCCGTAACAACAGATAGCGCTGTTGGTAAAATTGAATTATACGACAGTAGTGCGGCACGGTTAATTGACAGTAATGCAACCCTGGAAGTAATTGGCAGAAATTTTACCTGGAGTGAAGGACCTGTTTGGATCGCCGCCAAAAAAATGCTGCTGTTTACGGATGTTCCGGAAAATAAAATATTTCAATGGCAGCAAGGGGATACATCAAAATTGTATTTAACACCTTCCGGTTATACCGGTACTGTAAAACGGGATGGAGGCGAAGATGGAGCCAATGGACTTGCATTGGATAAAAACGGACGGTTGCTTTTATGCCAGTCGGGCAACCGGCAGGTGGTAAGATTGAATACACCACTTGATTCGCCAAAGCCAGTGTTTACAGTACTTTCAGCCAATTACAATGGTAAAAAATTTAATAGTCCAAACGATTTGGCGGCGGATAGTAAAAACAATATTTACTTTACTGATCCTATTTATGGTTTGCCAAAAAGAGCGGATGACCCTACAAGAGAATTAAAATTTGAAGGAGTGTATAAAATAAATGCAGCCGGTAAAACAAGTTTATTGATTGACTCTATACCCAATCCCAATGGCATTGCCTTATCGCTGGATGAAACAATTTTGTATGTAGCCAGCAGCAATGATAACCATCCCAGATGGTTTGCATACAACCTGGACGAAAATAGAAATATTAAAAGCGGTGGCGTATTGCTGGATGGAACGGAAATGATGATAAAAGCAACCGTAAAGCAAGGGGCTGATGGATTTAAATTAGATAAGTATGGCAATATCTTTAGTGCCGGTCCGGATGGCATTAATATTATTTCTCCTAGGGGAAAGTTATTGGGATTGATAAAAATATATGTACGGCGTGTTTCCAATTGTTGTTTCAATGAAACAAAAGATGTATTGTTTATTACAGCAAAGGATATTGTGATAAAAGTAAAACTGCACCCGTAAAAAGCAGTAGAAGCAAAAGGTAAAAATTAAAAAAGCAAAATACAGCGTTCCATTTTTTACTTTTTTACTTTTTT
>JAYUBR010000785.1:0-1337 GCA_043740775.1 Ferruginibacter sp.
CAGTTGTCTGCAATATCCAGCGATTGCTTCCAGTTGGGCTGGCCATTCAAAACAAGCGTATCCTGTGCAGCGGCTTTACCGATGCTTATCATGAAAAAACAAAAGGAAATCAATATCCGCTGCATAACAAACAGGTATATTTTTAAAATTAACCAAACCTAACAGCATTGCCTAAAGCATTTGGTGAATAACCAATTTTTTGAGGGAGTGGTAAAGTTTGCTGCTCGTGAATGCTTCATACTATAAATACTGCCGCTCACTCATAAAGCATGCTACTCACCATTTATTGTTTTAAAGCGATAGCAGGAAGCTGAATTTTACGGAATACAATTACAACCAGTAAAAAAAATACCATGACAGCTTCGGCACTTTCTCAAGACAATTCAAAAAAAAATAGTCGCATAACTAACCGGCTCATTTACTTTTTTATCTTTCTACTGCTCATTAGTTTTGCAGGGTTTTATAAAACTTACCTTGTTAAGTTTCCAAATTTTGATGGTTTTACCTGGGCTCATCATTTTCATGGAGCGATGATGCTGACTTGGATTTTAATGCTGATTGCCCAGCCTGTTTTTATCAGAACAAAAAACTTAAGCTTACACAGAATTGTTGGCAAAGCTTCTTATTTCGTAATTCCATTATTGATTCTTTCCCTTTTTCTTGTTGCCCGTGCAGGTTATTTAAGAAATATTAAAACCGAAGGCGAAACCGAAGCTTTAGCTGGCATGACCAATGGCATTCCTGAAATGTTTTATCTCAGCATTCTATATGGCTTAGGCATTTATTATAAAAAGAAAACGTCGTTTCACCTACGATTTTTTGCCTCTATAGGATTAATGATTACGGGGCCGGGATTGGGACGTTTTATAGTTGTTTTTTGCGGCTTACCGCCAATGATAGCCATTCCGTTTATGATAGCTTGTATTGCAGGTGTTACGCTGGGTTGGATGATATATGATATTGTAAAGAAAAAATCAGCATTCCCAATGAGCGTTTTTTTAGCAATCAACGGTTTAGCATTTGTAATTATACCCAACAATCATTCAGCCTGGTGGCAGGCTTTTGCTAAATGGATTGCTGTTCATTTATTTTAAGGGAATCATTGAAGTTTTACTTACTAAAAAATTTAAAATTATCAACTATGTTTACTATTCAAAAAGTACTATCAAAACCAAAAATTGTTTTATCAGTTTTCCTGATTTTGTTTATTGGTTTAAATGCATTCTGTCAAAACAACAGCTATGAAATTTCTGCACTCAAATTCGCTACGCTTAATTTTAAAATGCCGATAGCTTTTTCTGCTGTTGGTTCAACCAGTAAAGACAGTACAGGAATTT
>JAYUBR010000786.1:0-4672 GCA_043740775.1 Ferruginibacter sp.
GCCGCAATGATATTCAAAATCGCAGTTTCTCCTTTTTGCAAACCACTTCTTGCAGGTATATCAAACTTCACTTCACTCACAACACTATCCTCTGCATTAACTGTACCATTGGCTTTTACCACATTTATATCAACGGGTACTTTTACTTTACGGCTCGGAAAAACATTTAATGAGCTGCCGTCCCGTGCCTGTTCCATTTTTGTAGCATCGTCACTGCCTGCATAATCCTTCATCATCGTATACAAATCCATGTATTCATTTGGATCTACACCGGCTCTTGGTGCATAATAAATATAGTCTCTTTTCGCACCTTCAATCTGGCTTGCCGACCAGATTGGATCTATCGGATCACTTTGGTTTATTTTATACCTTAATTGATTTATATAAGCATCTGTACCCAACAAACTGCTGTTGATTACACGTATGTCGCGGCGTATGCCTTCTACTTCCTGGGCATACCACAAAGGGTAGGTATCATTGTCACCAAACGAAACCAAAATCGCATTGGGTGCGCAACTTTCTAAGTAATCTATTGCGAGGTCTCTTGCCAATACTTTTTTACCGCGGTCATGGTCATCCCATTCCTGGTTACACATAATTACCGGCACAGCTAAAAAACAAACGCCTGCTGCAACATAATTGGCTACGCCGGCACTCATAAATTTCTGCAGTAATTCTTTTACATACAATACCCCAATACCTATCCAGATGGCAAAGGCATAAAAACTTCCTACAAAGGCGTAATCCCTTTCTCTTGGCTGGTTGCCCGGCATATTTAAATAAATAACGATAGCAAAACCGGTAAAGAAAAAGAGCAAACCAATCACAAGGCCATCTCTTTTATTTTTTTGATAATAAAAAATTAAACCTAACAGACCCAATATCAGGGGCAATGCAAAAAGGCTGTTATTGGCTTTATTGTGCTTCATACTGTCGGGCATAACAGACTGGTTGCCCAGCCTTGCATTATCCCAGAAAGGGATACCTGTTTTCCAGTTGCCATCCCTTACATTACCCATTGCAACGCCCTGCACATCATCCTGCTTGCCTGCAAAATTCCACATAAAATATCGCATATACATCCAGCCAACCTGGTATTGCGCAAAGAAGCTGATATTGTCGGCCATGGTAGGTTTGCCGGTCCATTCACCTGTTTTTGGATCCTTGCCCAAGCCTGCAAAACTGGCATAATAATCAGCATGCCCCTGGTCGTTGCTCTGGTCCCACATTCTTGGAAAAACATGCATGTCTTCATCCGCATAAGTAGTCTCTATCTTGCGGCCGTTTTTTACGTATTTATCTTTACCCTTAATATAAGTATCTATATACTGTTGGTCGGTAGGTTGTGCTGTAAAATCCTGTCCCATAATCAATGGATAATCTCCATATTGCTCGCGGGCAAGGTAGCCCACCAGGTTTACAGGGTTATCTACATTGTACATATCAATGGCGGTATCTGCATTACTGCGTATCAGTGTGGTAAAATAACTGCTGTAACCCAACAGCATAAAAGTAAAACTCCACAATGCCAGTTTTAAAAAGTTCCAGTTTTTCTTATTGGCCATTCGAAGGGCGAAATAAATAAGTACACCAAGGAGAACAAAGAAAAAGCTAAAGCCACTAAAAAAGGGCAGGCCAAAATCGTTTACAAATAAAATATCAAAATTACCGGCTCCTTTAATGGTCCATTGAATTACTGCTTTTTGAATGATACCCGTAATGGCACAACCAATAATAAAGGCAAAGAAAATACCCCAATTAGTAGTTTTGTATCTTTTAAAATAATAGATCATCACCATTGCGGGAATGGTCAGCAGGTTTAGCAAATGCACGCCAATTGAAAGTCCCATCAGGTAAAATATTAAAATCAGCCACCTGTCGGCTCCGGTAAAATGCCCGGTAATCCCAACCTTATTTTCTTCCGTAACAGCCGACTCCCATTTTACCATGGCCCAAAAAACAACAGCGGTAAAAAAAGAAGATAGGGCATATACTTCACCTTCCACAGCACTGTACCAGAAAGAATCTGAAAAACAATAGGCCAAAGCACCTACTGCGCCTGCTGCAACTATAGTAAATAGTTGTGCGCTGCTTAATTCTTCATCTGCATTCTGCACTAATTTTTTAGCATAGTGCGTAATGGTCCAGTATAAAAATAAAATAGTAAAACCGCTGGCCAACGCACTCATCAGGTTAATACCAGTAGCAGCATGTTTAGGATCAAACGGTGCCATAAATAAACGCCCTATCAAAACAAAAAGCGGTGCGCCGGGTGGATGGGGAACTTGTAATTTATAGGCACTGGAAGCAAACTCACCACAGTCCCAAAAACTGCCGGTAGCTTCCATGGTCATAATATAAACAGTGCAGGCAATGATACAGATTATCCATCCTGAAATGTTATTAATACGTTTAAAATTCATATAGAAGTTGGTTATAAGTGGGCAAATATAAAACTATCAACCCATTGATATGCTGGGATAACAATTTTTTATGAATTAATAATCAGGCAACAATTATCGTTTTTTGGAGTACATTCATTTTGCAATCAGGTATAAAGGGTAACAATCATCATACAGGTGGTTTGCAAACCAGACTTTTATTTTAAATCTTTGTAAAAAAATAAATATGAAACAAGTAGCATTATTTGCTTTTGCAGTTTTGGTAATGAGTGCCTGCCGCCAGGTACAAGGTAGTGGTAACATAATTACCGAAAACAGAACCACCGGAGACTTTACGGGTGTTTCAGTTGGCGGGGCTTATGAAGTGGAGATAAAAAATGGCGCCTCAACAGAAGTAAAGGTGGAAGCGGATGATAATATTATACATGATATAGAAACAACTGTATCCGGACATACATTAAACATCCGCACCAGGGATGGCGTTAATTTTAACAACGGCCATTTTAAACTATACATTATAGCGCCGGATATCACAAAAATCAATAGTTCCGGCGCAGCCAGCGTAGATATAAAAAACACCTTAAAAAGCAATGGTAAAATAACGCTGGAAGCCAGTGGTGCTGCGGGGATTAACGGAGAAGTAGATGCACCTGAAATAGCTACAGAAGCAAGTGGCGCTGCCAATATAAAACTAAGTGGAAGAACAAGAGATTATAATGCAGAAGCTTCCGGCAGCGGCACAATTAAAACCAGCGATTTAATGAGCGAAAGAGCTACTGTACATGCCTCGGGTGCAGCTTCCGCTCACGTATATGCCAGCGTACAATTGAATGCCGATGCAGATGGCGCAGCCAGCATTTATTATAAAGGCGCTGCCAGTGTTTCTCAAAAAACAAGTGGTGCTGCCAATATTAAAAAAGATGATTAATTGGTAAGCCAACCTTATTGCGGTTTTTTCCTTGTCATCTTGTCACTTTTTAATATTTGGTATTTTCTTTGACAAGTAGTTTAAAAATCTTCAATCATGCAAAAAGGAAACATACGGGTACAAACGGAAAATATTTTCCCGATCATTAAAAAGTTTTTATACAGCGAGCACGATATTTTTATAAGAGAGCTGGTGAGTAACGCGGTGGATGCTACCCAAAAAATGAAAACGCTTTCCTCTATCGGCGAAGCAAAAGGAGAGTTGGGTGAACTGAAAATTGAAATAAAAATTGATGCAGCAAAAAAAACAGTAACTATTTCTGATAAAGGAATAGGGATGACAGGAGAAGAAGTTGATAAGTATCTTAACCAGGTAGCTTTTAGTGGTGCAGAAGAATTTTTGGATAAGTACAAGGGGCAAAATGAAAACAATATCATTGGCCATTTTGGGTTAGGTTTCTATTCTTCTTTTATGGTGAGCGAAAAAGTAGAAGTAATTACCAAATCGTTTAAAGAAGATGCAGTTGCAGTCAGGTGGGAATGCGACGGCAGCCCTGAATTTACTTTAGAAGATACAGAGAAAGAAACAAGAGGAACAGATATTGTAATGTACCTGAATGAAGAAAGCCAGGAATTTTTAGAACCACATAGAATACAAACAGTACTTGAGAAATTCTGCCGGTTTTTACCGGTACCTATTTTCTTTGAAGATAAACAGATCAACAATCCAACGCCGGCCTGGACAAAAAAACCTTCTGAACTTACAACGGAAGACTACCAGAATTTTTATAAAGAATTATATCCATTTAATGAAGCTCCTTTATTCTGGATTCATTTAAATGTAGATTATCCTTTTAACCTTACGGGTATTTTATATTTTCCAAAAATCAAACAATCTTACGAAATACAAAAGGATAAAATTCAATTGTATAGTAACCAGGTTTTTGTAACAGATGAGGTTAAAGAAATTGTTCCGGAATTTTTAATGTTGCTGCAGGGCGTGTTAGATTCTCCGGATATTCCATTGAATGTTAGCAGAAGTTATTTACAGGGTGATCCAAATGTGCGAAAAATAAATGCACATATCACCAAAAAGGTTGCTGATAAATTAGAAGAAATATTTAAAACTGATCGTACCGCTTTTGAAGAAAAATGGGAGAGCCTTGGATTGTTTGTGAAGTATGGTATGATGACCGATGATAAGTTTGTAGAGAAGGCGAATAAATTTTTAATATTGCAGGACACCGATGGCAAATTTTTTACTTTCGATGAATATAAAATAGCGACTGAGACCCTGCAAAAAAATAAAGATGGCAAGCAGGTTATTTTGTACACTACGGATC
>JAYUBR010000787.1:0-4667 GCA_043740775.1 Ferruginibacter sp.
CCCAATACAAAATTTGAATATGCTTTTTTAGATGAACAATTACTGATGACACATTCCTTTTTGACGGATGCCGCTAAAATTTTAGGCTTTCTGTCTTTAATGTCGGTATTGATATCCTGCTTCGGTTTATTGGGTATGGCAACCTATACTGCCGAAACAAGGGCCAAAGAAATCAGCGTTCGAAAAGTAGTGGGATCATCCATTATGCAAATCATCGTGTTGCTTTCCAAAGGCTACATGCAACTGCTGCTGGTAGCGATTGTGATTGCCGTTCCGCTTGCCTGGTTTCTGAATAACATGTGGCTGCAATTTTTCGCCTATCGGGTAAGTGTTAGCATGGGGGTATTGTTGATGAGTATTTTAATCATGTTATTCATCAGCATTCTTACCGTGTTATCACAATCATTCAGGGCAGCCTTTGCCAATCCTGTAAAAAGTTTAAAGCCTGATTAAAGAGAAGCGGCCACTCCCGGCCTTCCGCTTCGGCAGAGAGGGAATGAAATGCAGTTCTACGCAGAATTGTAAAATTTTTGAAAAAATAAATAGTTTAATAGAGAGTAAATGATAAAGTGGAAGATAAAATGTTTGGTATAGGAAATGATAAAGAGGATGAGGTAAAAATTAAAAACGTCTAAACGCCTAAACGGCAAAACAACCATGATAAAAAATTATTTCAAAACAGCCTGGCGAAACATAGTTAAACACCGGTTCTATTCCATAGTAAATGTGGTGGGGCTCTTTGCCGGTATAACCTTTGCATTGCTGATTGGTGCTTACGTATGGAATGAACTGCAGGTGAATAAAAAATTGCAGCATGCAGACAATCAATATATTTTAACCAGCGAATGGAAAGACCCAAACATGGGTTACAACCTTTCTACATTGGGGCCGTTGGCAAAAAGGTTAAAGGAGGATTATCCCAGTTTGGTTAAAAATTATTACAGGTTTGATGGTATTACTTCTTTCATATCAAAAGGTGATAAAGTTTTTAAAGAAAGCGTACAGTTAGGCGATAATACATTATTAAAAATGTATGGTTTTAAATTGTTGTTTGGCGATGCTAAAACTGCGTTGAATGATCCAAACGTTGTTGTAATTACAAAAGAAAAAGCAATTAAATATTTTGGAAAAACAAATGTAGTTGGTCAAACTATTAATATGCAAAGTTACAGCGGCGATAAGCGTGACTTTACTATCACTGCTGTATTAGATGATAACATAGAAAATTCGGTAACTAAATTAGATAAAGAAAATGATAATAATATTTTTATACCAACAAGTGCATTTACATACTTCGGAAGAAACGATTTGAATGATTGGCGCAATATTCAAATAGCTTCTTATGTGGAATTACGGGATGGCGTTACAGCAAAAAATTTAGAACAACCTATTAAACAATTATTGGCTCAAAATACATCCACTGTTGTTCAAAATAATTTAACGGTGCATCCAATTTCTCTTCTAGAGTATTATGTTTTGAAAGATAATGGCCTTGTAAAACGAATGCTCTATACCTTATCTTTTATCGGCTTGTTTATTTTGCTGATGGCTATTGTAAATTTCATCAATATGGCCATCAGTAGTTCATCGGCAAGGGTAAGGGAGATTGGTGTACGGAAAGTAATGGGTGGGGTAAGAAAGCAGATCATCTTTCAATTTCTCACAGAATCAACTGTGTTGGTATTAATAGCTACCCTGCTGGCTTTGATGGCTTATCCATTATTGAATCCGTTGTTTGCAGGCCTTATTGGCAAACCCATTCCGGCACTGTTCTCTTTTCCCTTATATTTTGTATTGATACCTGTTGCTATTGTTTTAGTAGTAGGTTTATTGGCAGGATTGTACCCGGCATTTGTATTGTCATCTATCAAGTCAGCGGATGCCGTTAAAGGGAAATTAACAACGGTTAAAGAAAGTGTTTTGTTACGTAAGTCGCTGGTAGGTTTTCAATTCTGCATCGCTATTGTTGTAATGATTGCTGCATTTATTATTTCTCAGCAGCTGAACCATTTTTTTAATGGACAACTGGGGTACAATAAAGCGTTTATTGTATCATCCCAAGTACCAAGAGACTGGTCGCCAGCAGGAGTACAAAAAATGGAAACTATCAGAAATGAATTTGCAGCTCTTCCCCAAATCAGCAGTGCAACTTTATCTTACGAAATTCCCAATGGTAATAATGGAACTAATCCACTAGTTTATAAAATGGGTGAAGATTCATCTAAAGCCATCTCCATGCAATTACTGATAACCGATCAAAATTATTTAAATACTTACCAGATACCCTTAAAGGCAGGAGAATTTTTGAGTGATGCAGGAAATGATTCAGGCAAAATTGTGGTGAATGAAAAAGCAGTTGAAGCACTGGGCTTTAATAATGCAGCAGATGCAATAGGCCAGCAGGTAATGATTCCCGGCGACCCAACAGTATTTAGCATTAAAGGTGTAACCACTGATTTTCATTTCGGTTCCATGCAGCAAACTATTGCACCGATACTTTTTTTTAATGTACAATTTGCTCCTAATTACCGGTATCTTTCTTTTAAGATAAAGCCGGCTAATATAACCACAAGCATTGAAGCCATTCAAAAAAAATGGGCACAATTATTACAGGGCAGTTCTTTTGAATACAAATTTATGGATGACACATTAAAGAACCTTTATGCTAATGAAATTCAATTAAAGAAAGCTGCATTTACCGCCACAGTACTTTCATTGATCATCGTTTTATTAGGTATATTGGGTTTGATTTCATTGAGCATTCACAAACGGGTAAAAGAGATCAGCATACGGAAAGTATTGGGAGCGTCGGTACCCAATATTACCCTATTGTTCATTAAAGAATTTATAGTGATAGTGATTATTGCAGCAGCTGTTGCCTGCCCTGTAGCCTGGTACCTGATGAAGGGCTGGTTAAACAACTATGCTTATCGCATTACTTTAACTGCACAACCATTTTTGTGGCCGGTTATTGCATTAGGTTTGGTAACGCTTTTATTGATTGCATTACAGACATTAAAAGCAGCTTTGGCCAACCCGATGAAGCATTTAAAGAGCGAGTAACCCTCATTCACTAGAAGGCAGTAAATGCATTCCCCAAAGATGGTTGACTGATAATGAATTTGAAAAAGAAAAAAGAAATTGATAAAAATTAAAACCAGAATAACAGAACAAAAAAACATCTTAACGCCTTACCAATAAAATATAAAAATTAAAAACGCCTCAATGGCAAACAAAAAAATGATACAACTTAAAAAAGTCTACAAGTATTACAACACCAGTTCAAAAAAAGCGTATGTATTAAGCGATGTAAGCCTGGATATTGCCGAAGGCGAATTTGTATCCATCATGGGGCCATCGGGTTCCGGAAAGTCAACGCTGCTGCACATTCTGGGCCTCCTGGAAGAACCCAATGATGGTGAGTATTTGTTTCTCGGTGAAAACGTTTCTAAGTTAACAGAAAAGAAAAGAACCGGGTTGCACCGCAACCGGATCGGCTTTGTGTTCCAGGCGTATCATTTAATTGATGAGTTGACGGTATATGAAAATATTGAAACGCCATTGCTTTACAAAGGGCTCAATTCATCCGAAAGAAAAAGCCGCGTGGCAGAATTGCTGGATAAATTTAACATCGTTGGCAGAAAGGATTTATTTCCATCACAACTCTCCGGCGGTCAACAACAACTGGTAGGCATTGCCCGTGCCATTGCAGGCAACCCTAAAGTTATTTTTGCAGATGAACCAACCGGTAACCTCCATAGCGACCAGGCAACTGAAATCATGGAGCTGTTTAAAAAATTAAATGAACAGGAAAAAGTAACTATTGTACAGGTAACGCACAGCGAACACAATGCTACTTATGGCAATCGCATCATTCGTTTAAAAGACGGACTGGTAATGCGTTAAAGGCTGTTATATGTGGTGAAAAATTTAAACGGTTACCGGGATACTTTTTTGGTTTGCTTCTTTTATATAGGCCCTGATGGTATCCCAGTAACCTTTACCATATCCCACAAAAATCTCCGATCCGGCGGCAATATTTTTGATGGCATAAATAAAAATCCTTTTTTTAACAACCACGTACTCGGCATTGTTGCTAATGCCTTTTACCTGCTTAATACCTTTCGCATCATTTACATACCTGGCCAGTTCATGCGGATGATCTTTTGCATCCGTAACATGGTTTCGGTTTACATAAAAAACATAGGCATTCTTTCCATCATCATGGTCAACATCTTTCCAGGTGGTAATGGTGCCTTTGTATTCAATAATACAACTGCCTTTCTCAATAAATTCTTTTGTAAACAATCCTTTGCCTGCACCGGGCAACATTGATTCTTTTACTACCAGCTTTTTTTCGGGTGAGTTCATATTTGCAATGATGTAAGAGTTTAATTAATTCTGCATGGGCTGGCAGGCAATGCGTCAGTAATGTTATCCCTTTTTTTGAAAGATACAGAACCTTTGCTGAAACTGCTTCAATGTTTTTTATGATGCAATACATTTTTATTAACAACGCAAGGAACATACCAGTTTAAATTTTTAAAAATAAAAATATTTGCAAATAAAAAAGTGAAAAATCCGGCAGTAAAAAAAGAAATATATTTTTTGCAGGTTACATCATCTATAATGCTACTTTTAGTGAAACAAAGTGCTTAAAAAGATGA
>JAYUBR010000788.1:0-1330 GCA_043740775.1 Ferruginibacter sp.
AGTAAAGGAATGTGTTCGTCATTCAGGCGCTGGTCTGTCCATGCCTTGGGGTACATCGCATCCGCATTACCTTCTACCCCATGATCGCCCATAAAAACAAAAATGGTATTGTCGAAATATGGTGATTGCTTAGCCGCTTCAATAAATTTATTATAGCAGTAATCCGTATAACAAAACGCATTGAACTCTGCCAGCGATTCAAAACCATATTTATGTAATTCTTCGGTACTTACCGTATGAGTTACAAAATCTTTATCTTCTTCAGGAATAGAATAAGGGCGATGGTTATCGGATGTTTGTATGATGGTAAAGAAGGGTTTCTTTTGCTGCCGCATTACCTTATCTGCTTCTAAAAATAAATTTTTATCGCTGATGCCCCACACATTTAATTTAGGTGAAGTAAATCTTCCTTCCTCATAAATATGTACATCATTGATGCTGGAAACAAGGCCGCGGAAATTATTAAAATCGCTGCTGCCACCGAGAAAATAAAACTTATCGTAGCCTTCAAAATTATTGATGATGCTGTATTGGTTTAGCGACTGCGGATTGCGGCTGCTGAATTTTGAAAGCTGCACATCCGGTATACCCGTTAAGGTTGCAAACACGCCTCTTGCCGTACCAAAAGTGGGCGAAAAACAACGGTCGAAAAATATACCCTGTTGAGATAGTTCATTAAAAAAAGGGGTGCTGTTTAAAGGGTTGCCGCTCATGCTGCTTTTGTACATGCTGAAACTTTCGCAAATTACCAGCACAATATTGGGCTGGCTTTCAAGCGACCGGCTGCCGGGATTAATGGTTCGTTCGTACCCATTTGCCGGCGCACCGGTTTTGTTTAACTGCAAAAAATCGCTGATGACGGGGTAATATTTTTTTGCCTGTCCTTCATCTACCACCGGTTTACGAAACTGCAGCGTAGTAAAAAAATTCTGCAAAGGATTAAGCGCCAGGTAGCTTTTAAAATTATCATTCAGCGAAAATGCATCCCGCCAACGCAACGGTTTAAGGGCTAAAAAACCAAATAAAAACCAAAGCAGTATTATAATTGCAGCGCCATGCCAGCGGCGGTTATAACTAAATTTATGGATGTTGATATTGCGCTCTTCCACACTCACATGTGTTTTAAAAAACATCCAGGCCATCATGCCAACGGCGCCTAACAACGCCGCAAAAAACCAAACCACCGGGTAGCTTTGCCATAACATTTCAAAAGATATTTTAGCATCCTCTGCAAAGTTTAAGGCACTGGCGTTTAGCCTTGTATTTACGTAGGCAAAATGGCCAAAGTCTGCCCCAAAGAAAAACAACAGCAGCAACGTTATTACAGCAA
>JAYUBR010000789.1:0-1328 GCA_043740775.1 Ferruginibacter sp.
GGCCTCTTTGGTCCCATGCTTGCATTAAAAATTAAAAATTTTGATCTTAAAACCCTGGCAGGCTTTGCTAATCTTCAACTGATTGCAGAGGCTAACTGGGGTACCGGTAAACAGCAAATGGCCGGTGGTGGCCTTGGCCTGGAAATCTTACAAAAACTGCAATTGAGTTTTACGGCTCAGCGGGATTATAACCTGAACAGTTGGTGGCTACAGGCACATATCAGTCTGCAGCTTAATAAAAAGAAAATACCGGCCGATGAATTTAATACCCCTAAACGTAAATGATTACATCACCGGCTTTAAAAAAAGTTTTACGGTAAGCTTAAATAATTTATAAAATTTATCAGAATGAAAAAAGCATTAGTAGTAAGTGGTGGTGGATCCAAAGGCGCCTTTGCCGTGGGCGTTATTAAACAGCTTACTCAAAATTATAACCTGAATTTTGATGTGATTGTGGGCACCAGCACCGGCTCTCTAATTGCCCCGTTGGTTGCGCTTGGTAAAATAGATGATCTGGAAAAGTTATATACCACTATTACCAACGATGATATAATTATCAAAGATAATCTCGGCAACCGTTTATCAGAAAACTCCATCTTTAGAGTAACACCACTCTGGGAAAAAATAAAAAGTATTTATACAGATGATTTTTTTACGCAGTTAAATCAATCAGGTAAAGAAATTTATTTAAACACTACCTGTTTACAGTCAGAAGAACTGGTAGTATTTACCAATGCAGTGGCACCGGCAGAATCAAAATATTATACCTTACGAAAACTGGTTAGTGCAGATCATTTTAGAAAAGCTGTACTGGCGTCTGCCTGCCAGCCGGTGTTTATGACACCCGTAAAAGTAAACCTGGATGTGCCGGGTGAAGCGGATCCGGACTTTCAATTTGTAGATGGCGGCGTAAGGGAATATGCAGGTGTGCAGATGGCCATTGATGCCGATGCAAAAGAAATATTTACCATCCTTCTTTCGGCTAAAAACCCGGGAAAAAATACAACTGACTATAAAACGATGTTTCCGGTTTTAGAACAGACGATCGCCATTTTTACTACCGATGTCGGCAAAAATGATCTCATCATTCCGTTTCAATACAACGAGGTTTTAAAATATATTGATTCGGTAAAAAAGAAAATGAAAAGAGAGGGTTTAAAAGCCGATGATATAAACCGGTATTTTACCATACAGGGCAGAGAAAGCCCTTTTGAAGATAAGATTCCATTGCAGATACATATTATACAACCCGATATGCCCCTGGGCGGTGGGCCTGGTGGTTTAGATTTTATACCGGATGATATGAAAATCTGCAGCAGAAGATTCTC
>JAYUBR010000790.1:0-4648 GCA_043740775.1 Ferruginibacter sp.
CGTTCTTTGAAAAATAACCTTAAAAATGAAGAGCAATCTCATCAATACTAAAGTATAATGATTAACTTTAGATAATACAAAGCCTCGTTTCAAAAACAATATCCCAAAGTATTTAAATAGTTTATTAACCACAATTATACATTGTGGTTTTTTTGCTAGATATTTAAATTCATTACATCTTATAAACAGCGAAGCCCTCCCGGCACTATCAGGCAATCGCTTCAGAAGTTTTTTCATTTCGTATAACAATTGTTTTTTCACATCTTTCAATATGATTGATGTACTAAAAATGTACTCTCTGAATACTTTATTTATATCGCAGTGATACTGATGTAGTATTGATGAGGTAAACAATTGCTAGATTATTGTAAATGACATTGATGACTTATAATTTTGAGTTAATATTGCAAACAGTTAGAAAGACTTTAAAAGGGTAGAGGTTTGATGGGTTTAATATGATAGCTGTGATTAAACAACAGCGTATTCAGATAAGTAAAAATGGCCAAAATTATAACGATTCAATTATTAATGACGTGAACCTAAAAAAGGAAGCTGCTCTAAAAGCCATCAGTTTTATTAAACACCAGCAATTGGTTGGGCTGGGCGCAGGTTCTACTATTGCTTTTATGGTGGAGTTGTTATCCGGACAGGTAAAAGGAGGTCTGGATATAAAAGTACTGACTTCTTCTTTTATTACCCGCCAGTTATTATTGCAAAAAGGCTTTTCAGTTTTGCCTGCGGCGGGTGTAGAGAAAATAGATATTTATTTTGATGGCTGCGATCAGGTAGACTATCATCTGAATGCATTAAAAAGTGGAGGTGGAATTCATACAAAAGAAAAGTTATTGGCATCAATGGCAACACAATTTATTCTGGCAGGTGATGAGAGTAAATATGTAGCACAATTTACAACAGCATGTCCGCTCGTAATTGAATTTTTACCGGAAGCCCTGCGCTATGTTCCGGCAAGGATTCAGCAATTATTTGCAGATGTAAAAATGGTAATGAGGATGAGTGATAAAAAAGATGGAGCTGTTATTACTGATAACGGTAATTATTTGTTGGATGTATGGTTTTGCAGTTGGCCTGAACTATCACAACTTAACCCAATAATGAAATCAATTACAGGTGTGGTGGAAACTTCTTTATTTTATAACCTCGCTCATAAAGCAATTATAGCAGGCAGCGATGGGGTAAAAATTATAGAAAAACAATCATAAAAATGGCAGATTGGAAACTGGTTTCAAAAAAGATTAAACTAAAAAAATAGTAGTAAACAAAACATAAAAAACATAAAAAAATGATACCAGTAAAAGCATACGCAGCAGAAAGCGCCGCATCTCCGTTAGCGCCATTTAATTTTGAAAGAAGGGATTTAAGGGAAGAGGATGTATTGATTGAAATTTTATTTTCAGGAGTTTGTCATAGTGACCTGCACCAGGTAAGAGATGAATGGGGCGGCTCAATGTACCCGATGGTTCCCGGCCATGAAATTGTGGGCAAGGTAATTAAAGCAGGCAGCGGCGTAACAAAATTTACAATCGGCCAAACCGCAGGCGTAGGTGTAATGGTAGATAGTTGCCGGGAATGTAAGCCTTGTAAAAAACACATGGAACAATATTGTGCAGAAGGCATGACTGGCACTTACAATGGGTATGAAAGAGATCAAAAAACCATTGCGCAGGGCGGTTACAGCACACAAATTGTTTGTGACCAAAGATGGGTATATCATATTTCCGATTCGCTGGATTTAGCTGGTGTTGCGCCTTTGTTATGCGCAGGCATTACAACCTACTCTCCTTTAAAATATGCCAATGTTAAACCGGGCGATAAAGTAGCTGTAGCAGGCCTTGGTGGTCTTGGACACATGGCGGTGAAATTTGCCGTGGCCATGGGGGCAGACGTTACCATGTTGAGTACATCACCTTCTAAAGAACAGGATGCCCGCAAACTGGGCGCCCATCATTTTGTGTTGAGTTCTGATGCAGAAGCAATGAAAAAAATAGAAGGTCATTTTGATGTGGTGCTGGATGCAGTAAGCGGTAACCATGATTATGAAATTTATTTAAAGCTGCTGGATGTAAGCGGTAAATTACTGGTAGTAGGGTTGCCAAAAGACGAACCAAAAGTGAACCCTTTTGAACTGATTAAAAACCGCCGTTGCATCATCGGCTCCATGATTGGAGGAACTGAAGAAACACAGGAAATGCTGGACTTTTGTGCAGAAAAAAATATTGTGGCAGATGTGGAAGTTATATCCATGCAGTATATCAACGAGGCGTATGAAAGGATGTTAAAAAACGATGTAAAATATCGCTTTGTGATTGATATGGCGAGTTTGAAATAGCATAAATATTTAGTAGAAAATAATTAAAACCAATACCGTGTCTGATAGAAGAATATTTATAAAGCAGCTAACATCATCAGCCATTGGTATTGGCTTGTTACAATCCTTGCCGTTTTTTGTGCGGGCCAATTTATTGCAGCGGCCATTTGCCTTGCCCCGAAGCGCACCGGAGTTACAGGGAATTTCCTCAGCGGGCATAAGCAAATTTCTTACTGCTATCAAAGAAAGCGGGCAGGAATTTCACAGCCTGATGATTCTGCGCCATGGGCATGTTGTGGCAGAAGCCTGGTGGGCACCTTACTCTTCAGAGCATCGCCAGCAATTGTATTCACTTAGTAAAAGTTTCACCGGTACCGCCATTGGGTTGGCTGTTGCAGAGGGCCATCTTTCAGTAGAAGATCCGGTCATAAAATTTTTTCCTGAACTGTTGCCGGATACAATCAGTGATAACCTCGCAGCTTTAAAAGTAAAGCACCTGCTCTCTATGTCAGTTGGGCATGCAAAAGATTCCATATTGATTTTAGAAGCTTCAGCACCTGGTGTTTTGTGGGAAAAAACATTTTTAAGTCTGCCCGTTGTGTTTGCGCCCGGCAGCCAGTTTATGTATAATTCCGGAGCCAGTTATATGCTCAGTTCCATTGTTAAAAGAGTAACAGGAAAAACAGCGCATGAATATCTGAAACCCAGGCTGTATAATCCTTTGGAAATAAATGGTGCCACATGGACAGAAAATTTTGAAGGCATTAATATGGGCGCCTCTCATTTGAGGATGCGTACCGAAGACATAGCCAAATTTGGACAGCTATACCTGCAAAAAGGAAACTGGAATGGAAAACAAATCATACCAGAAACCTGGGTAAAAGCGGCTTCCTCCAAACAAATAGACAATGGTAAAAATGATAGCAGTTGGGGTTACGGATACGGTTACCAGTTTTGGTTAAATCCTCCCGGTGGTTTCAGGGCCGATGGTGCGTTCGGCCAATTCAGTATGGTATTTCCCGAACTGGATACTGTGGTGGCAATCACCAGCGAAAGTGTAAACACCAAAACTACGATGCAGATTGTGTGGGATACTTTGCTTCCTGAAATGAAGGCTGCGCCACTTCCATTAAACGCCAGTGACCATATTTTTCTAACAAAAGAATTGGCTGCTTTGAAATACGATCCTCCAAGGATAGCAACAACTTCTGCCATTACCAATAAAATAAATAGTAAGATTTTTACATTGGATAAAAACGAATTCAATGCGACATCGGTATCCTTTCGTTTTAAAGACGATGACTGTTTATTTACTTTAAAAGAACAAGGAAAGCCTGATATTATCATTACAAATGGCATGCATCACTGGGTACGTAAAGGAAATTTAAAACCAGCGCCCCATTCTTTATTTTCTTTACGAAGGATTGATTTTGATAGTATTGTTGCAGCAAGTGCTACCTGGCAAAATGAAAATACTTTGTTGCTTACCTGGCGTTTTATAGAAACGGTGCATGGCGACAGCCTTACCTGCATTTTTGATGAAGATAAAATCACCATCCAATTTTTATTTAGTGCGGCCCGCATACAAAACAAACCTGATGACCGGGCCAACATAACTGGTAAAATGATTGTGTGAAAAAGAAATAATTATTGCCGCTTTAACGAACGCTTTTAATTAATCATAAATAAATTTAGTTGTATGAAACATTTGACTACCTGCTGTTTTTTGCTTTTATTTTTCTTCTTCAATTGCCTGCACGTTGCTGCACAAAAAAATGGCTGGCAAACATTATTTAATGGTAAAAATTTAAGCGGATGGGATACTTACCTTGGTCCCCCATTGGACGATGCCGGAAAAAAATTAAGTGAGATTCCTGTTGGTCTGAACAAGGATCCAAAAAATGTTTTTACTGTAATTGATCAGGAAGGTGAAAAAGTAATCCGCATTTCCGGCGAAGACTGGGGTGGCATTGCAACTAAAAAAGTATATTCAAATTTTCATTTGCAACTGAAATTTAAATGGGGAACGGTAACCTGGGGTCAAAAGAAAAATAAGAAAAAAGACAGTGGCTTACTATATTTTGCAACAGGTGAAAACGGTGCTGATTATGGTGCCTGGATGCGTTCGCAGGAGTTTCAGATTGAAGAAGGTAACTGCGGCGATTACTGGGGTGTAGCGGGAGGAATACAGGATATACCTTCTGTAAAAAGGCAAGACAGCAGCTATGTGTATGATGCTACCGGAACCTTAAATACTTTTAGTGCAACCAGTACTATTGGCCGTCATTGTATTAAGCAAGGCGATGCAGAAAATGCTTCCGG
>JAYUBR010000791.1:0-14427 GCA_043740775.1 Ferruginibacter sp.
TTTTTTGCTCAAATCATTTGAACGCAAAATATCAATGAAACCCTTATCTGACAATACTTTCAAAGAACTAAATTTTGCATCGTTGGGATGCTAGTGACAACAAACAAAGAATAACAAAGTACACAATGAAACAATAATAATTCTTTTCCTTGTGTACTTTGTTTTCGTGGTGCTCTTTGTGAGAAACAAAGCCTAACCCGGCATTCTTGTAATGTACTTTTCCATTTGTTTTATCTGGTCAGCAATTTGGGGGGTAGTGGGTTTAAGGCCCTTTGCTTTTCTAAAATATTCTTTACCGGCCCTGAATTCTCTTTTATTGATCATGATGGAAGACAATTGTAAATAAGCCGCCGCTTCATTTTCCTTGTCGGGTAAACCAGAACGAATGGCACCCCGAATATAACTTTCAGCCTGCTTTATATCTCCTTTTTGCATCGCCAGCATACCTAGTTGTAATTTATTGGCACCTTCGGCCTGTTTCATTTGATCACCCAAAATACCACCACTGCCCATCAGTGATTGACTCATTTTTAAATTCTTTTCAGCGCCTTCATAATTTTGATCTGCCATATCGAGGTTGCCTTTTACCGTATAATACACAGACCGGATGGGTTTGATCAATAAATTGGGAAACCATACAGACGCCAGCACTTTTTTAGCACCTTCAAGATCGCCGGTTTCCATGCATTCCTGTATAAGGCGCATAGGGCCAAAAATAAAATGCCCCACAATTAATATCACCGCTGCCAGGTATAATACAAACGACGGCCAAAAACCAGCCTGTATATTGGTAAATATAGCCAGCGCCAATAACACAACTCCCAACCATAAACGGTATTTAATAACCAGGGTTAACCACTTCATAATCTTAAAAAATTTGGATGGCAAAGATAAGGCTAAGAAAATTACGAACGGCCAATGGGACAGCAGGTTTGTTTTCGACTAAAAAGATAATGGAAGCAATCAATGTTGGAAGCTATTGGGTTGTTTGTTACTTTTGCACTCCAAATAAAGTGCAGTTGAGCCCGTTATTTGGAAATGGTCCCGTAGTTCAGTGGATAGAATAGAAGTTTCCTAAACTTTAGACACAAGTTCGATTCTTGTCGGGACCACAACTTAAATTATAAATGCCTGTAAAATAATGCTTTACAGGCTTCATTGTTTTTTGGGGTACACCTGGGGGTACACTTGGTTAAATTTTGGGGTATTGCCAGAATGACTATTGGGCATAAAAAAGCCGCTAACGGCATCCGGGAGAATGTGTTAATGGCCCTTGTGTTTTTGCGGGTAGCTATCCGGCAAACGATTTTGGATCCTTTTCATACTCCTTATTTCTTGCATCTACGTAAGCCATATGATCATCACTAATAAAATCAACTTGGGTAAGTAACTCCATCAAGTGAAGGTGCTGCTCAAATTTCCCCCGGCGGGTTTCACCGTCCATTGCGGCGAATTCCGGCGAAGCAATTAACGCGGCGAAGGTTTCATTTACAAAGTCTTCTTTCAGGCGTAGTATTGCGTCTCCATTGTTGCCGTTGTGGTTTTTAATCATTGCAATAGTGGAAGTAAGGCAGCCAATATGCATTTCGCTTACTCCTTCATTCAAAAATTTTTCTGTTTGCATCGTTTTTAATTTTTAGTTGAACAATATGTTACACCACAAACATAACTATAATATTTTAATAGTTGAACATTTTGTTACAAATATTTTTTATCTTGCGGGCATGACACTTGAAAAAGCATTTGAAGAGTTGACCAAAACCGAGGAATTTAAAGCTATTGCGAAAAAGAAAACAAGCCTGGGAGCTAAACACCGTATTTACTTAACCAGGTACAAGGCAGGTAAATTAAAAGCCGGTGCAATATCTGAAATGTTACTCGCCAGCGGGTACACTATTAGCGCAAACAAAGCCACTAAAATTAAGTGGTAAAATTACTGCAAAAGCTAACCCTATGAAATAAATTTAGGCAACGATATACGAGAATGAGACAAGGGAAATAATAATTAGATTATTACAAACTCAAGTGATTCCAATTGATACTCTACGTTGTCCACCTCCTGAATTTTCACTATTTTTAAAGTCAGATTATTTGAGGTTGAAAATATTTTTGTGTAATACCCTGTCAAAATTTCTACAACCTTCTTTTCGGGAACAGTCTTTATTAAAGTTATCCTCCCCACTTTACCGCCCGCTTTGTAAACGGAATCTAAATAAATTTCGAAAGTAAATATGAAGTAGTTCATTAATCAGTGTTACTGTTTAATATAAAAAAGGGCCTGGGACAAAGCCATAACCCTTAGATGATCTTCATAAGAAAATTCTTAAAAGAGCACCTAACAAGTTGCCAACAATTTGAATGCCAATTTTATGAAGTTTGGTTAATTATAAAGAAAAGAGCCCCCACGCCTAAAAAAGCCAGGGGCGATATTACTTAAAGGTTAAAGCCATTAAAGTAGAGACTTCAGGCCGGTTGACAAAAGTATTTTTTATGAAATTCTTTGCATAGCCTTGGGTGGCCTGCTGAACGGGTGAAGCGCTTCAAAATCTCCGATCACTTGGGCGTCCCCTGCGTACCCTACAGCACTCCATTTTGACCTAAGCATATCAGTCAGCTTGGCGAGAAATGAAGCGTCATCCGAGTTCGCAACTGTGTAGTTGCTCAACACCTTATTTTCATAGGCAGCATTTTTCATTTCATACGGTGCCGTTCCCATCATCCTTGCCATCCGATCCATAAAAAAATTGCAGACATTGTTTTCGTCCATACCAAAATCCGATTTGTACCGGCTCAATGCCTCTTCATGGCCTGGGGCGGTAAAGTCTCTTACCTTGCTTAGGAAATCAGCGGCTTCTTTTAAACCGGCCTCCCTTGCGGCCTGGTGCCGCTCGTTGCTGGGGTCTGCCTTTGCTTGGGCTGCTTGCTGTTCGTGGAATGGTACACCTCCATTTTTAGCCACTACTGCCTTGTAATCTTTGGCTGTAAGCTTTTTTTGATCTGTCATTTTAAATTGATTTTTATTGTGAAAAATTAAATGAATTGTTGTTTCTCTTTATTCCAATCTGAATTAATCATTACAGTGTTATTGCCTCCTTTTAGCCTGGTGTACCTATCGAACCTTTCTTTGGATACTTCAATGCTGTTAAGCAGGTAAATAGTATTGTCGGGATCGCTGTGCCTTATAACCATGGTTGTGCAATTTGGAAGTAATTGAGCCACGTTTATTTTACCTGCCTGCAGGTCTTTTAATGCCTGGATTTTTTCTGATCTATTTTCCATTATTTTTGGTTTGTTAATTTATTAATTATGGTATCCAGTTGCTCGTCAGACAAATTATCAAACTTCACCTCGGTTGAAATTGCGGAAAGCTTGGGTACTGCATACTGAAGTAAATCACAGTAAATTTTTGCCCTATCCTTTGGATCCAACTTATTAAAACCAGTTATAACCGTGCTGAAATTGTTCTCGAGAAACAATGTAATTGTTGCCCTAAGTTCCTTGTTCTTTTTTCCGGTCGAACCCTTCGGGCGACCCTGTCGGTTATTGCATTGCCCTTTTTTTAAACCACGTGCCATTTTGTATTTATTTGATAATTACTAAAAGTGTTTTTCCAATGGTGCTAAAGCGCCATTGATCTCAAATATCTTCCCAGCCCGATCCATTTTGAAAGTGATGGTGCCACCATTATAAACCAGCCCACCCAAAATAAGTGGATAATGCAGCCCCTGGGTTTCGTTATTAATGAACTCAGCCTTTCTACCCCATGGCCAGTTGTTGAACTCTTTCATTGTGTTGGGCCTTAGCATATTTTTAATTTTTTAGTGGTGCCAGTGATCCAGCGGTAAAGCAGTCAGCGGCACATTTTAAATATTTATTTTCCTGTCCGGTGAATGCTGAATTATTTTCAATTGCCTGGTTGATGTGATCCAGCATACTACTATCATTGAAGCCGCCCAACGTGAACGCAACTTTTTGCACTGTCTGCCAGCGTTCCCCTTCCTGCACTGTCTGTAACGCCTGTATTGCTTTGTTAAACAGGGGTACCTTGCTGTTAAATACTTTTCTGGTACAATTGCCGGCAAAAACCTGTTTTGCCGCTGCTTTGGTCTTAAAATCCTTAACCTCTAAAATTTCGGGATTTTCCCGGTAGAGCATATTTGCGTCGGAGGATACAAAGCGTAAATCCTGAGCATTGCGTCCTTTCGAAGTGTCGGGCTTTATCCCATATTCTGCAAACACGATAAAACAATGTTCTGCATACTCTCTTAAACGGGACGGATCTTTAATTGCAATCAATACATAAAAGCCGTTGCCACTGCATGAAAGGCTACACAATGCAACAAAGGGGAGTAAGAACACGGCTTTTTTAAGTTCCTCAATGTCATATTCCCATATTGAAGCAAAATCAAAATCAAGCTGCAAAATGCCGTATACCTGTATTATTTCTACCCTGCCAGCCGCCCGGGTTTTTAATAGTGCTGATGGCGCCCATAGTTGTAACATGGTTTTTAGTGCTGCGCTTTTTATTTTATAGTCTTCTGCATCGATATCAAGTTTTCTTAGTTTTTCGATAATTGACATTGAGGGAGCAGCGATGTAAAAAATAATTTTCCGCATGGTTGCCGGTATCCCTGTAACATCCTTTTTATTTTTATAAAAAGAAACTGGTTTGTCTAACCAACCTATTTTTGTGTGTGCCGTGTTTAGGTTCATTTTCATTTTAATTTTTAGGTTCAAAAATTGGGTTCAGGTTCATATCCCCTTATAGGGGGAAATATGAACCCTCTTATGAACAGGTTCATGAACCCTCATTTGAACCCTCATGAACCCTTGAACCCTCATCCAATTTTATTCTGTAATTTCCGTCATCACCTTTGGATATAAATCCCCATTCTTGAAACTCCTTAAGATTCCTTTTTGCAGTACTCTCAGACTTCATAGTTGCGTTCATGATGGCACTAACTGCCTCAAAAAAAGCAAGTGCCGTAAACGGCCTAAAAATGGCCTCTGCTATCTCTTTGGATTTATTATAATTTTTGGTAGTCTTAGCATCCTCATTATTACAGGCCCTCCATTCGCCCGAAATTTCCGGCAAGCAGCCTTTATCCCAACGTATTGCAAATGGTTCAAAAGGTATTCCACGGCTGTTAACACAGGTAACAATACTTTGCGCCCGGTCGCACGGATCAACCTCTGTCGAAATTTCAATTTCACATTTTTGGGATGCTATTGTGCCAACGTGCGCACGAGCGTTTTTATCACCTTTATTTTGGTGCAATACACCAGCAACATGGATATTATAAAGTGAACAAAGTTTTAAGACTTCGGTAATTATAAAATGTCCTTCCGCCGCATCCATGAAGTCGGTAAGCAAGTCCACCAGGCCATCAATAACCACAAGCTTAACCCCGGGCGTATTTTCTATACCAGCCTTAATTATGCTTAGCCGCTCACCTGGTGAAAAACCTCGCAAGTCACAATAAATAAGATTTTCGGAGGTATTCACACCAGCAATTTTTAATATCAATTTCATTGTTCTGGCAGCATAGCTTTCGCCCTGCTCGTTATCGAAAAATAAAACAGCCCCCGGCGACGAACAATGAAAAGTTGAACTGGTGCAGACGTTTTGTATAATGGAGGCAATAGCTAAAACCAGTAGTGTGGTTTTTTTAGACTTTTGTTTGCCCTGCCAAAGGCTAAAAGATTTCAGAGTAAGAAATGTGATTAACTCTATGTTTTGTTTTATACTTATAATCGGTTCAGGAAGCGGGTAATCAATATTTTGATCTAAAACGGAGTTTTGAAATTTCTTATACCATTCGTTGCTATCGGTATGTGAATTTTCTCCATTTATAAATGCTAAAGCAGATAGCACCGGAATCGGTTTTTTAAAAACTACGCTCGCATTTTTTTTTGTAGAAAAAATCATTACTTTTGGTTTATTGATGTTTTAAAATCATTTGTCGCTGTTTTGCCACAGCGGCATTTTTTTTATCTGCCTATTTTTTTATTTGAAGTCAACCAGGTATCTAAGTCCTTTGCAGAGAACTTTAAAAGCTTTCCGCCGGGTTTTGTAAAAGTTACCTCTCCCCGCATTGTTTTTTTGTAAAAGGCGGATGCTGAAAACCCCGTATAAGCCATGCCTCCTTAAAACTCAATACCCGTTTCTCCGGTACCGTTGCACATTCAAGACGTGCCAGCCTTTCATCAATAGTTAAATTTTCCATGGTTAAAAATTTTGATAGACAAAAGGAATAAATCAGAAAGGAAAAGTTTTGAATGTGTGCCACAATTCCACATTTATTCTGTGACCATTTGAGAAAGCGCACTTTCCAATTCAGCCTTTTTATATCGCACCCTGGTGCCAATGCGATATCCTTTTATCTTTCCTGCTAAAGACCACTGATGTAAGGTTGGTAAAGAAATACTGAGCATTTTTGCAGCTTCTTTTCTTGTCAGTAATTCCGTACCAGCGGCGGGGGGCGTAATAAATTTTAGATATGGGGCTAACTCCGTTTTTATGGTGTCAGACCAGGCAGCCTGCATTTGTGTATTGTAATCGGGGAGAGAATAAAGTCTTGCATTTTGTAAATCATTTAATGAATTACAAAGAGACAAATAAGAGTAAAGGCAGTCAATTACTATGTTGTTATTTCAAACGGGTCAATACGGGTCTATACGGGTCGAAAGATGGCAAAAAATTGGCAAGTAGTTTTTTGAGAGATAGATTATTTTTTACGTGCCTTTATCGCATCGAACTTTTTTAGGTATCTTTTACTGTACACCTGATCGTACGATTTCTCATAGTTCAGGCCTTTACTTTGTTGCGGTTTCAATATTTGATACAATGAATTTTCTTTACCTGGTAAATCAAAATGCTTTGCCAGGTCTTTAGTTTCGGCGGCTAAACTTGTGCAACCTTCAACAGCAATCCAGTTCTTATTTTGCAATTCAAGTACCATTTCAGCAAATTCTTTTTGCGTGCCCAACCATTTTATTTTGCTTGTCGGTGGGAGGGGGGCCGGTTGGATCTCCTTTAATAGCGGTCCTAAAAATTTTTTTAATTCGTCCTTATCTGAAAAGATATCATATAAAACAGTGTCTATCAAACTAACTGCACTATTCATTATTTTTACCTCCGCAGCAGGGCCTGAAAAATGCACGTCTTGAAGTACTTTAATACGAACTCTTTGGTACACTTTAAAAATCCAATTCATTGAAATTGCCATATTGCTATTTTAAAATTGATTAAAAAATTATACTGCCTTTAATTCATTGCGTTTATCCCAATGTAATTTTAAAAGTTTGGCGTGTTCGGTGGGTGTAAGTTTGATGGACCTCAAAAATGCCTTTTCTGTTTTGTGACCAGTTATAGCCATTATAGTAATTGCGGGCGTACCGTGCAGATATTCGTTTGTAGCAAAGGACCGGCGGGCTGTGTGTGTGACCAAAAGTTCCCTTTTCTCAAAGGTCTTAGTTACTTTCAAACCACCCTTTGTAAACGACCGTGTAAAAGTTTTTTTAAGTCCCGGTACCATGTCTGCCAGGTCCTTTAAATATTCGTTTGTCTTTTGGTTGCTGATGGATGGCGGCAATTGTTCATTATATTTTTCAATGATTTTTTTAACTGTTTGATGTAACGGAATAACAACAGGGGCGCCGGTCTTGGTTTGTGTAATCTCAATAAATCCATCCTTAATATTGCCAGCAGTAAGGATAGAGAAATCGGAAAAACGCAGACCGGTAAAACACCCTACTAAAAACAGGTCCCGCACACTTTCCAGGCGCTTGTTATTGGATAGTTCCAAATCTTCCAGTTCTTTTATTTCAGCATCATTTAAGTAAATTGAATCCGTCTGTTCGCTGATAGTACTAAATTTCCTGCTTCTATATTGCAGGTTTGAATTTATGCCTCTTTCAGTAGCTTCATTCAAAACAGTTTTTAATGTTTTTATATACTTGCCAATTGAATTAGAAGTCATTTTAAGCGTTTTGGCCAGGTACTCAACAAAATCAGTATAGAAGTCAATATCTACAGTATTAAAGTCAATCTTACGTTTCCTGGTAGCATGGAATGTCGTTAAATGGTTTAGCGTGGTGGTGTATGCCTTTATAGTTGATATGCTGTAGGGTTGACCTGTCTTATGCACCAAACGCCCGCCGGTCTTTGACTGTACAATCAGGTCCGCAAAAAAACCAAATAGCGTTTTTATTTTATCAACTGGAAAATCCACGAATCATGACCCCCTTCCCCCACGACGATTTAAACGTAAAAATGGATGGCGGAAGGGGGTTAGCATTGCCGGTATTTCCAACTGTAAGCGGCAGCGAACCAATCATCATAAGTCTGGGTGATATCAATCTGGCTTTTTTCTATTTCGGCGTCAAACAAGCCGAAGCTTACCCCAAAAGAGTGATATTTGGAAATCCCGTTAAGCTAACCTTTGAAATGCCCCGCGGAGCATGTGGAATAACGGAATCTGTCCCATAAATCAAGCCCTAAAACACCTTTGTATTTTTATTTACCATCCAACATAATCGGGTGGTTTTATACCATTCAACCTTAAATAAACCAACAATTGGGCCCTGTGGTGTGTTTGATGGTCCTGCATAAGGTTAATGATTTGTAATTTATTCATAGGGCCAGCAAAAAACTTAACACTATCAGCCCATGCTTTTGTGTCAAAGTTTTGCAGTGCATCAATGGCGAAGTCATATGCTTTTGTAACAACAGTAATAATATCTTTTTTGAATTTTAGCTTGCTATCAGCTTCAGTTAAAGGATTTTTATTACCGGTAAGGTATGATGAACTTAACCAGCATAAATTTGCAGAAATATGTAAAAGTTGTTTACCAAATTCCATTTCCTCTTTGCTTGGTTTGTAGTTATATTTATCCACAGGCATTAAGTTTGCTACCTGCAAAGTATATTCTTTTGCATTTTTCAGTTTGGATATATTTGCGTTCAAAAATACAGCATCCACTGTTTGGGCCATCATAGGTGACAATGTTAAAAAAAAAGTGACAATAGTAAATATATACTTCATTATTTATTTTTTACAAAGATAGCCCTTATAAGGCTGCCGGTTATAATGGTTACTTTTATAGACTGGTATTTTTCAAATGGCTTTAGATGTTTAAACAAATAGACAAATAATGAAACTTAATAAAACTATTTACAGTTATATTTTTTTGCCTCATTCTTTTTCCTGCCACTATGTATTTTACTCAATATAAAATGGTAAAAGGATTTTTTCGTTCATTGGGTTATCCCACCTATCTGGATTGCATTACGGCGATAGTTTCTTAGCAACAATATAATTCCCTTACCCATATTGGAAAATCCACGAAAATTGCCCCCCCCTTCAGGCACACCGATTTAAACATAAAAACGAATTGCGGAAGGGGATCTTATTGCCGGTATTTCCACTAAGGGTAACAAGCGAACGGATTTGAGCGTATTATCAAACCATAATTGATTTGCCAGAGGATGATTATGATAAACTTTCCGAATCAAATAGAACTTTCGGTTTGTAAATTTGTACGGCATGCTTATTTTTGGCCCTTCATCTTTAGTCATTGCGAGTCGCCCTTTTTATTGTGCATCTCCTGTAAAAAAACACCATGAAAAAATATTTCTTTTCCCTGCTGGCATACTGCTTTGTTTTTGTGTTGAGCGTAACCGCTTATGCGGACTCACTGCCATCACCATTTAAAATTTTACCATTGCCGAAGAGCGTCCGTCTGCTAAATCAGCCTGGGCTGGGGTTTGGTTCGTTGCAACAAATTTCCATCAAGGGAACATTGAGCGTACCGGTGATGGGCTATCAACTTTCGCAACTTCCTGCAGCCAATAATAACTCTGGCAAAGGCACACTTACTATCCAACTGGATCCAAACCTGGCGGCTATGCCTTCAGACGAAGGATATATCATGACTATCCAAGCTGACAATGTAGAAATCATTGCCAAAAGTGAAGCAGGTATATTTTATGGCTGCCAGTCGCTGGAGCAATTGCTGGAAGATGCAAGGGATTTTAAAAAAACAGTGCCGGCATGTATCATTAAAGATTATCCCGTGTTAAGTTACCGGGCTGTGCATTTTGATCTGAAGCATCACCTGGATAATATGCGCTATTATTACGAAAGTATTGACCGCCTGGCGAGGTATAAAATCAATGCCGTTGTATTTGAATTTGAAGACAAGCTGCGTTACCAGTTGCAGCCGCTGGTTGGTGGCCCGCAATCAATCAGCATTGATGAAATGGCTGCGCTGACAAAATATGCCAAGGAAAGATTTATTGAAATAACGCCACTGGTGCAGGGTTTGGGCCACGCCACTTTCATTTTAAAACATGAAGAATATAAGCCGCTCCGTGAGTTACCTTTTAGTCACTGGGCATTTTGCCCGTTGGATGAAGGCACCTACAAAGTGTTGTTTGATTTATACACCGATGCCATCAAAGCCACCCCAGGTAGTAAATACCTCCACATTGGCGGCGATGAAATTGGTAATATCGGCTTGTGCCCGCGCTGTAAACCTACTGCAGATAAAGAAGGCATGATGAGCCTGAATTTATACTGGCTTAAAAGGGTATGCGCTTTTGCAAAAGAACATAACCGAATCCCTATTTTTTGGGATGATATGCCCTTGCAGGAGGCTGGTTTATACACCAGCACCTGGAACGATGAAATAACCGCAGCCCAGGCAAATGAAGCCTGGAAAAAAGGTGTTCTAAAACTGGACAGCCTGCAAAAAGACTTTCCCAACAACTGCGTTTACATGCGCTGGAATTATTCGATGGCAAAACAACCTGGTAATATCCTGGCGCTGGATTGGTATAAAAAACATGGCTTAAATGCGATGATTGCTACTGCTACCAATTCTGAAGGTGGTATGCTATTTCAGCCGGATGAAAGAGATAAAGGCATGGCCTCATCCGGTATTATTTCCATTAAAAGTTTTGTAGAACTGGCAGCTGACAAGAAGATTTCGGGTATGCTGTGCACGGCCTGGGATGATAAGGGTCCACATATGGAAAATTACTGGCGTGGTTTTATTGCAGCGGCAGAATACAGCTGGTCGCCAAAAGGCCGTTCACTGGATGCATATGATGCGGCCTGGCTTCAAAGGGAGTTTGGTGTTGCTATGCCAGATTATAAAAAATTTGCCACTGAGTTAAGACAAGGCTCTGAATTATGGTATGAAGGGTTTTATAAAAAGGGTAATTTTTTTGACGATGACAATGTATTGCAAAGTTTGAAACAGGTAGAGCATTGGTTGAAGCCGCTGGAAGGCCGTGAGCATACCCAGTTTGATTATACCACCAAACTAATTGAATTACCTGACCTGAAATTTCCCGGCACATGGAGCAAAAAATATAAAGACAGACTCGGCAAATCACTTTTGGCGAGCACAAATTATCCCTTGCTTGCTGCCAAAATAAATAGCGTGCTGCACAGTGCCAAGAGAAACCGTTACTACTGGAAACTCTCGCAATCTTTATTGAATTTTCAAATGTCCACGCCCGATTTGCTACTTGCATTGCAGCAAGCTGACAGCCCGGATAAAGTGAAACAGAAGTCAGGTATTGAAAGGGTGCAGCAGGCACTCACTGATTTCCACAATGCCTGGGCCGCCTTACAAACGGTCTATAGCGAAACACGTTTTATTGCAGATCCGCCCAACGATATTCCCGACAGGTATTTTCATCTAGCCAGTCAGCGGGAAGACTTAAGCTGGATGATACAGGCGCAGGAATTATATGAAGAAATGATTAGGAAATGGTTGCAAAACCAGCATTAACGACATTAATTAATGCGGACGTAATGATTGTTTTATAATTCATGGCGTTATTTAATTCAAAAAATGGAAAATCAAAACATATTTGGCGTGCACTTAATAGTACGTCAAAAGAGAGGAAAGTCAGATCAGGCCAGTTAGAAAGCCACAACTCAGTATCAAAATATAACCTCAATCTTCTTAACACCCTGGCAATTGATCTGGGAGTTTCACCGAAAGATTTTTTGCCCGAAAAACCTTTTAAGGATTTAAAGAGGAAGAAAGGATAAGGAATTGGCTTTAAACCAATTTTAAGGCATCAAATTATTGGTTTCTATTTAAAAAGGCTCAATCGTCACCAATGAGCTCTTTGGCTTTAAATCAGCTTTAAATTATTAAAAGTAACAGGTTACATTTTTTTTCTTATTGTTTATCATTTTTTGTAAGTCACTAAATTGATATCAAGGTGTAAAGTTTTGAAAGTTTGATAAACAAAACAGTACTAAGCTTATTACCTAGTGCCGCAAATTTGCCGAATGCAGCTGAACCCTTGATCAAACGATCCTCTTTAATTTGGTATTTTTTAATAACCCTTTTTGATATCAGCTATTTGAGACACTGCCTCAAAATACCGTTGTTCTATTTTTCGATTTAATTCAACGGTATTGTTTTGAAAAACAAAGTTTGTGTTGTCACTCATCACTTTGCGCAATTGCTTCAGTTTTTTACTCTTGTCATCTGCTGTTAAGTGGCCGGTTTTTCTTGCATTCTCAAACATGTGCTCTATGACTGTTCATCCTACACTTTCAACAAAATGTCTTTGCATCAATTTTTCAATTGCCGTTCTACCTTTTAACTTAGGTGGAAAGACCAGTACTGATTTTTTTTCTATTGCTTGATATTTGCCATACCAATGGTTTAATAATATAGTATAGAAATTTGGATTATAAAGTTGTACAGCTCTCACACGTTTCATTTTTAATTGCTGGTTTAATCTATTTAGTAATGAAAGTTCGTACCTCATCAAATTAAGATTGCCAAAACTCTCTACATCGGCATCCTGTATAAGTTTTCTTTTTGCTTCTGCCAATTTATCATAAAATTTAACTTGTGTAGAGTCGCTGTTAAACGCCAGTGTTGTTTTTTTTCTTCTGACTGGATCGAAATACCTGAGATGTTTCAATTCGGGGAAATAATTTGCTACCTCTTCATTCATAATAAAATTCGCAGCAATGTCTATTCTCATAATATATCCTCTTTCAATATTTAGCCCTAAGTCCATTGATAAGTTTCTTATAGCTGGCTTAACATACTTCCAATTAAATTCAGCAAGATTATTTCCGCTAAAATATTTAGCAAGACTTCCTTCAACAATTAAATAATTATTGTTTCCAGAAATACTAATGTTTTTGATAAATCCAATGGGTTTAAAATCTTTTCGGTGATATTTTTCAAATGGTTTTAAACGGGTTTTCAGGTCGTTAATATCCCATGTGTAATTGAGGGCTGCGGGAGTCAAAATTACTTTAATTGTGTCAATCATTTTTTTTGAGAAGGTTATATACTTGTTACCTTGCTTCTTTGTTCTATATGGTATTAATTATCCGTTTAGGCATATTTAATACGCTTATTATAAGCTAAGGAATTAAAAAGGGTTATTTTAAAAAATATTAATTGGGTTTGAAAACGTCCTTTAAGATTTACATATTCTTTCAAGCCTATAAATTATAAATCAGACGAATTGTGTCTGTTTTAGACTTCAATCCTGAGGTTGAATGAAAATATAATTTTTTAACGTTTTGATGATTTGCTTTGAAATGAATTTAGTTGACTTTTAGCCTCTGCTTCAATCTCCCATATAGTTTTTACCCGATGCTTTTTAATCCAATTATATATTTCCTAGTGTTAAGTTAAACGTAATATGACGTATTAAACGTACATTTGAAAAACTTTTTCCAAATGGTAATTCGTTATACAATTAAACTAACTAAATCTGAAGTAGAAGAACTACAGATAATCATAAACAAGGGGTCACATACTTCGCAAACATTTCGTGCGGCTTATATACTCTTGAATTGTGATGAAGGGGAATATTCAGATAAAATAACTAACGAACAGATAAGTAGAGTTTTAAAAGTGGGGATGCGAACAATTGACAGGATGAAGAAACAGTTTATAGAAGAAGGAATGGAAGCTGTTCTGGAACGCAGATCCACTACCCGTGTTTATGATATAAAAGCAGATGGTGATATGGAGGCAAAGTTAGTAACCCTTTGCTGCAGTGAACCACCCAAGGGTTTTTCTAAATGGTCGCTGCGCTTGCTGGCAGACAAGATGGTTGAATTAAATTATGTGGAGAGCATCTCGTATGTAACGGTAAGAACTGTTTTAAAAAAAATGAACTTAAGCCTTGGAAAGTGAAAGGCTGGGTGATCCCTCCCGAAAAGAATGGTGCGTTTGCAGCGAACATGGAAAAAGTGTTGGATGTTTATAAAGAGGCCTACAATGCTGAGTTTCCAGTCGTTTGCATGGATGAGTCACCAAAGCAACTGATAGAAGAAGGAAAGCCATCCGTTGCGATGAAACCAGGTCAGGATGCGAGAGTAGATTATGAGTACATAAGACATGGAGTAGTCAATATATTGA
>JAYUBR010000792.1:0-1326 GCA_043740775.1 Ferruginibacter sp.
GCAATAAAACGGCTTTTCATCTGTTGCAACTGAGGCGCAACATCACCGCCAAAAAATATTGTTTTGCCTTCTTCTTCTATCCAAAATACCTGGTGAAAAGGAGAATGTGCACCGGTAACTTCATACCGGATATAACTATCAATAATGCCATTGCCTTCTGTAAAAATTACTTTATCGGTGTTGGTCAATATGTCAAAATCTTCTGTATGGTAAGAGGTGTTTGCTTTATCCAATCCAAATTCCAATTCATCCTTATTAACATAATAAATGGCATGAGGAAAACTTATAAAATGTTCGTGCAGTACTTTGTCTTCAATACTTACACCGCCTGAATGATCTTTATGCAAATGACTCATTAAAACCTTGGTTATATCCATCGGGTTAATGCCATTGTTCAGCAGGTTTTGATGTATTTGCAAAACCCCATCCTTATTGGTAAAACCAAGGCCGGTATCAATTACAATAATATCATTTTTTGTAACTACACAAAAGGGTTGTACTTCCACCAGTAAACTGCCTGTGGAACGCTGCTGCAAATCGTCATTCTCTTTATCAAAAGCAACAAATTTTTTTGTTTTATCAACGGTGAAAGCGCCTTCGCTAAGTGGAATAATTTTCATTGAATACCCCTGTCTTCCGGGGGATGAGTTTTAGACTCCAAAATTAAAGGAGTAATTATTTAAATAAATGTCTGTGCATAATTGGTTCGCCCTACCTCAGTACCATCTGCCTGTCTGCATCCAGCCTAACCAGTATAAAAAGTAAAATAGTAAACGTTAGTAATGATGACCCACCATAACTTAACAAGGGTAATGTAATGCCAATAACCGGAGCCAGCCCGATGGTAACAGAAATGTTTACAGCCACATGAAAAAAGAAAATGCTTGCAACGCTATAGGCATATACCCTGCTAAAAGTGCTTCGCTGCCGTTCTGCAACAGTTACGATGCGTAAAATTAAACCCAGGTAAATCAGCATCAGCAAAGTACTGCCCCAAAAACCAAAGTTTTCACCTACGGAAGTAAATATAAAATCGGTATGTTGTTCCGGCACAAAATCGCCTTGGGTTTGCGTTCCCTTCAGAAAACCTTTACCTGCCAACCCACCGGAACCTATGGCAATTTTTGATTGCTTTACATTGTAATTCTGCTGATCATTTTTTTTCTGTTTTGCTTTTTCATCGGCGGTATTAATTATTTCTCCTGTATTTTTATTTACAAATGGATTGTCAACACCCACCATACTGAATATCCTGTCGGCCTGGTATTTTTTAAATACATGTTTAAATGTAAAAGGTACTATCACTCCAACAAATAAAATACAAAA
>JAYUBR010000793.1:0-4643 GCA_043740775.1 Ferruginibacter sp.
AACACTTCTTTTTTATCCCTGGATTCTTTTACGGTGATGCTTTCGTTTTTGTTAAGGTCGGCCAGTTGTTGCTGGTAATTGTCACGATTGTCTTTTAGCTGTTGCTGTTGTGCCGACGTAAGGTTCAGTTCTTTCATCATCATACCATGATGGTTATGCCGGTGGTGAAAGTGTTTCATTGTTGGGGTTTGCTGTGCATAGGCACTGAATATAAAGCCGGCAATTGCCAGCATGGCTGCTGCTATCTTTTTCATACTTAATTTTTCAATTGTACAAAAGGATAGACACGGAGTTTTTAACGAAGTTTAATGTCTTAATTTAAAGTAATGTTAAACGGAAATAAAGATTGTTTTTTATGAGGCCGGGAGTTTAAAACAGCAAGGGCAAAAAATCAGTTATTAAAAATCCGGTGGTTATCGGATCGGCCATAACCTTCTTAGCTAATATTTTTTCTTTCTTTAAATAATTTTGGAGATACACCAAATTTTGATTTAAACACTGTAGAAAAATAAGCCTGCGATGCAAAGCCAACTTTAAAGGCAATCTCCGAAATAGACAGCTCTTCATTCAACAATAAATACTTTGCCTTTTGCAGGCGAACTGTAAGTATATAATCATTAACATTGTAACCAATCAATGCTTTTACTTTTCTGTACAACTGCACCCTTGATATGCCGATTTGTTTACCAATATCATCCACCGAAAAATCTTCATTGGATATGTTATTTTCTACAATGGCAGTAAATTCATTAATAAATTTTCTATCAATTTTGTTGGATGAATTGGACCTTGTTTCTGTTGGTAATTCGCTGGTATAATGTTCTCTTAGTACCGCCCTGTTTTTTAATAGACCCTTAATTGTTTCTTCCAGGTATTCGAGGTTAAATGGTTTTACTATAAATGCATCGGCCTGCAATTTTATCCCTTCTATCTGGTCTTGTATACTTGCTTTGGCAGTTAATAAAATAATGGGAATATGCGATGTGCGAATGTCATGCTTTAAAATTTCCGTAATTTGCAAACCACTCTGGCCGGGTAAAATAATGTCAGAAATTATGAGATCCGGAACTATATCAAATGCAAAAGAAAGACCTTTTTCTCCATTTTCTGCTTCATGTATTTCATAGCGGTCGCCTAACCGGGTTTTTAGAAAAGCCCTCAGGTCATCATTGTCTTCAATTACCAGTAATGAATTTTCCTTTTGAGAAAAATCCACTGTTTCTTTTTGTAATACTACCGGCTCCATATCCGTAGTATAGATTTTAATATCCTCGTAAATATTAATCAATGCAGGTTCTTCTGAAAGAATTTCTTCTGGTTGCAGATGCGCTGTTCCAACAGGCAGGCTAATTTCAAAAGCAGTTCTTTTCCCCTTTTCACTTTTAACTGTAATGTCTCCATGGTGCAGGTTAATCAGTTCCTTTGATAAAGATAACCCGAGTCCGCTGCCTTTAAAGGTACTGCTGTGTCCCTGGTAAAATAATTCAAATGCGTGGGCTGCATCTTCTGCTGTCATTCCTATACCTGTATCTTCCACTTTAATCAGGGCCATATTGCCATTTGTGGTTTTATCAATTGTAACATTTATTGTTCCATTTTGGCTGGTAAATTTAAATGCGTTGGAAAGCAGGTTAAATAAAACCTTGTCCAGCATTGTCACATCAAACCAAATGTTTAAATCGTTTACCCTTGTCACAATATTATAGGAGATTGATTTTTTCCTGGCTATATCATTGAATGCGTTGGCTATTTCTGTTACAAAGCGGGAAATATTATTTTCTGAGGCATGAAGTTTCATTTTATTTTCTTCCACTTTCCTGAAGTCCATCAACTGGTTAATGAGGCGTAAAAGCCGAAGGGCATTTCTTTGTATAAAATCAAGATTATTTTTTATGGTAAAATGAAGTTTGGAAGATGATAAAGCGGCTTCTAAAGGCCCCATGATTAAAGTTAAAGGCGTCCTTAGTTCATGAGAGATATTGGTAAAGAAATTAAACTTTGCATCTGTTGCTTCTTTTACTTTTGCAACCAGTTCAATGAGTTGGTTTCGTTGAGCAGAGATTTCTTCTTTTTGTATTTCAAGCTTTTTATTGATCTTTTTGTTTTCCTGCAAATAGTAAAAAAGAACCCCGCCAAAAATCAATGCCAGGGCCAGTGTTACGGAAATGGCCAAAATAATATTGGTTTGGTTTTTTGTAATGGCAATTTGTTCCTCAATTCTTTTTTGCCGCATGTCAATATCTTCCTGTTGGGCCATTACTTTCTCATTCTGTAATTTCATAATTCTTACATTGGAAGAATCAATAATGGTGGTCACCAGCCGGTTTTCCTTTTTGTAAGGGTTGTTTTGGGCTATATTTACTGCTGTAAGAATAGCCTCTTCTCCCCCGGTAGGGTAAAGGATGGTGGCTTCCAAAATTCTTTTTTCCACTAAATCAATACCCCCGTTTTCACCAGGTAAACCATCTACACCTATAATTTTTATTTTTTTATTGAGCTCCATATTTTTGCACACTTTGGAGGCTGAAAAAGCAAGTCTGTCGTTTTGTGCAAAAATCAGTTGAACGTTGGAATCAGCTTTTAAAAATTGGCTAAGTTTTTCTCCCGATGGATTCTCATCGCCCTCTTCATAAACCTTTGCGATATACTTTATTGCTGTATGTTCTTTTAAAAAGTCTGTAAAGCCCTTGTGCCTGTCTATATCTGCTGAAGAACCAGGGATATCAGAAACTTCCAATACATTTCCATTTCCTTTTAAAAAAGCATTGGCAAAAGTTGCCGCATTTACGCCCACTTCATAATTACTGGCGCCAACATAAGCAGTATAGTTTTGCGATATTGTTTTCCTGTCAACAATGATCACTTTAATACCTTTCGTAAAAGCTTTTTCAACAATTGGCGTAATAGGAGCAGCTTCATTTGGTGAAACAATCAGTAAATCAACTTTCTGGTCAATCAATTCCTGTATTTGTTCAATTTGTTTTTCAGTAACACCATTCGCATCTTTAAAAATAAAATTTATTTCAGGGTGAAAGGACAATTCCCTTTGCATTTCTTTCAGCATGGTTTGCCTGAATTTATTAACCATAGTACACTGAGAAAATCCAACAGTAAAAACTTTTCCCTCTTTATGATTTGAGCACGATGTAATTAATGTTAGTATGAAAGGAATAAGTAGAAAAAGAAATTCCCTTCTAAACCAATTGATTTGATTATAGCATTTATTAATTTCTGGCATAGCAAACATGCAGGCAAGGTGAGCTATTTTTTTGAATGTTTTCGTATAAAATTATTTCAATTATTACAATTCCGTTTCTTTTTACAATTCGTTGCGTTGTGTAATAAAACAGTATGGTATTATTTTATAAATGACTGTTACAATTTTAGAAAACTGTAATAGTATGAATCAATTTAAATAGAATTAACTATATGATAATGAAATGATTAATTGAGATTTAAAAATAAATACAATTTTATAATTCATTGAAACAATTACATCTATTTATCCGAAAAGCTGCCTGCTATATTTACCATTCAAAAGAGCTTATATATGAATAAAAGCAAACTTTTTCAATGGTCCATTGTGGCTGCACTTGCCGGTTTTATTTTTGGATTTGATACAGTTGTAATTTCCGGGGCCAACTTACCTATAAAAGAATTGTGGCACACTTCACCTTTATTTCACGGATTCTTTATTATGTCAATGGCGCTTTGGGGTACATTGTTCGGTTCTATATTCGGGGGTATGCCTACTGAAAAATATGGCCGTAAAAAAGTATTGTTCTGGATAGGGATACTCTTCGCCTTATCAGCATTCGGTTCTGCACTTGCACAAGACCCCTATACTTTTTCATTTTTCAGGTTTATTGGGGGAATAGGAATTGGAGTTTCTTCCGTGGTGGCTCCTACTTATATTTCTGAAATTTCAACACCAGCTACCCGTGGTAAACTGGGTGCCATGTACCAGTTTAATATTGTGTTTGGGATATTGATTGCCTTTCTTTCCAACTATTTTTTACAGGGCGTTGGCGGTGTCAATGACTGGCGCTGGATGCTGGGAGTATTGGCCATTCCTTCCATCATTTATACCGTAATGGTAATGGGCGTACCGGAAAGTCCACGATGGCTGATTACAAAAAAGAACGACCTGGCAAAAGCAAAAGAAACATTATTGCTGATTGGTGTTGACGATGCGGATGCTGAAATAGCTTCCATAATAAAAAGCAATCAGCATGAGTCCATGGTTGAAAAAAATGCTGGTTTTTTTAGTTCCAAACACAAAGTAATTATCTCGCTGGCATTTTTAATTGCCTTTTTTAACCAGCTTTCAGGCATCAATTTCATTTTATATTATGCGCCGGAAATACTATCTAAAATTGGGCTGGGAGCAAAAGATTCTTTGCTCAATTCAATTGCAATCGGGGGTACCAATTTAATTTTCACTTTTGTTGGCCTGTATCTTATAGACATGTTGGGCAGAAGGAAATTACTGCTGATTGGTTCTATTGGTTATATCGTAAGCCTCGCTATGGTGGCGGGTTGCTTCGCATCACATGCCAGTTCCGTGTTATTAATGAGTTTTCTGTTACTCTTTATTGCATCTCATGCAATCGGGCAGGGCACAGTTATCTGGGTTTTTATTT
>JAYUBR010000794.1:0-1325 GCA_043740775.1 Ferruginibacter sp.
TGTCAAATCAAAAAGAAAGAAAGCAGGCTGGAGCAATGAGTACCTCACCGCTATTCTAACAAATAATGCTCAATAAGTTTTAATGCGTTTGCCCTGTCATGCAAATGAACAATGGTAAATATGGTGATGGGCTGACTAAAAAAATATTCAGCGAAGCAGTGCATGAAGAAATGTGGACACCTCAAACTATCATCCCGGTGCATGGTCCAACGCCTTACAACACTCATTTTTCTGCCTATGGTTTGGGCTGGGGTTTAAGTGATGTAAAAGGTTATTTGCAGGCAACGCATACCGGCGGGCTTGCCGGTATTGTAACACAGGTTACGCTGATACCAGAATTAAAGCTGGGCATTATTGTTTTTACCAACCAGCAATCCGGCGCCGCTTTTACTTCTATTACCAATACTATCAAAGACATCTACCTTGGTGTTACCGGTGTTGACCGCATCAAACAAAACCATGACAGGGTAGCAAAAAATGAAGAAGAAGCAGCAAAAATTACCGGCGATATCTGGAAAGATATTGAAGCAGAACAAAAGAAAAACGCATCGCCAAAAGATAGCAGCCTTTTTACCGGAACCTATACAGACAAATGGTTTGGTGACGTACTGATTTATGCAAAGAATGGCAAGCTATGGTTTCAATCCAAAAGATCTTACATATTGAACGGTGAAATGTTTCCCTATAAGGGCAATACGTTTATTGTAAAATGGGGCGACAGAAGCTTAGACGCAGATGCCTTTGTACAATTTGATTTGGATAACAACGGTAAGGCAAACCATATAAAAATGAATGCCATTTCGCCATTGACAGATTTTAGTTTTGATTTTCAGGATTTGGATTTTGGGAGGGTGAAGTGAGGTGATAAACTTTATCTTACATCAATTGAAAGGGGCTTATATTATGACAAAGACAAGTAAAACAATAATTGGCATTTTAATAACTGAAGCTGCCTTGGCCGCATACTTTTTCTATGCACAACCTCTATGCGAACCTTGCCTGCCATATGGACCTTGCCCCCCTTGCATTAGTGAAGAACAGATTATAACTTGTTGGATTGGAGTTTGGATTGCTTTAGTTACAATCGCTTACTTGCTTTTTACAAACGTTCGGTGGAAGAAAAAAGCCTTGTGAGATTGGGATTAGCAATTGGCTGTATATTTTTCTTTGAATTTTTATTAGTAATTTTAATGCATGGACATTCGCCAACTCATAACAATTGATAACGAAATCTTAAGTGGTCAAACCGTTTTTAAAGGCACCCGTGTACCTGTTGAAACCTTATTTGATCATCTTGAAGCTGGCATCTCTCTGGACCAGTTTTT
>JAYUBR010000795.1:0-1325 GCA_043740775.1 Ferruginibacter sp.
TTGTTTTCATTTTGATTTTTTTTATGATGATTGTGATTGAATAATTAATTGTTATACCGGTGGGTACTGCATCGGCCAGTGACCTCACAAACCGGGTTCTTCAGCAATATCCGATAGCCATTGCTTTTTGAATACACGGTTTTCACCGTCAGCCATTTTTAACTAAATTTTTTACACCTTTTGTTGCACATAAAACTCATTTCAGCTTGTTGATATGTACCCTTTATCTCTTCTTTTTTTCATGATTCATTGCTGTCATTTTTATAGCTCCATTTTTTAAAAAACGATCGTTAATTTAAGTTCAGCCCCAGGCTTATACCCACCCAGGGTTTACCATTATTAATCCAAATGTGTTTATTTCTGTCTGTTAAAAAATCAAATCCATAAGTTAAGCCAAAGTTTATTTTATTAAAACCAAGCTCTGCAGCCAGCCCTGTAGTAATAACAGCCCCATCGTACTGATAATTGATCCGGTTAAGTGTAACATAATCATCAATACGTGCAGTACCCAAGCCTGCAAACCCACCCACACTAAACCCATAGTGTGTTACCTGCCTTGTTGCCACATGCAAAGGCGTTTCGTTGTAGGATAACTTATAAAAATCTGTCCGGTAACCACTAAATATAGCACCATTGAAACCAGTATTAAGCTGCCCTGGAAATCCTGTTACAGGCGCCCGGTATTTAAAAAGTGTAGTTAATACATCCAGGTCAAAAGTTTTGGTACGAAAAAAATAAGTTGTAAATGCGGAAGGTTTTTTATTTGGCGGAAAGAAAATAATTATAGTGCTCACGGTATCTGTTTTTGTTGTTAATAGTAAAGACGGATACACTTTTATAGAATCACTGCCTGCTACCACATAATATTTTTTTGTTTTTTTTGTATTGAGTTTGCTATAATAATATCCATCAGCAAAAGTGTATTTTGATGAATTATTTAATACTTCACAACTAGTAAGTGAACATGAAATGCTGATGAATGGAAGCAACCTGTAAATATTTTTCATCGTCTATTTCTTTAATCCGGTACGTATATTTTGCTCTATGTCTTTTTTAAGCTCGCTCATTTCTGCGGCTTCCTCTATGGAATGAGACTGTTGTAAAGATTCTTCGTTTTGTGATTTAATCTTAAGCTGTACATAATATTTTTGTATCACTTTCAATTCTTCTTCCGTCATATTTTCTACATCTACAAGCCGGTTACTTGCAAATTCGTGTGCAGCAATTAATTCATTTAATTTTAATTGCACGGCTAAAGATTCTTTATTTTGCGATTTTTGGATAAGAAATACCATGAGGAATGTGATGATAGTGGTACCCGTATT
>JAYUBR010000796.1:0-1324 GCA_043740775.1 Ferruginibacter sp.
AGCGTTGGAAAAATGGTTTAACAAAAAAGTAGGAACCTATTATATTAAGATAGACGAAGAGTACAAGAATTGTGAAGAAATGAAAAAGTGGACCAGCGCGGCTACCGTGGCAACCGGTAAATAAGAAAATATAAAATAACGAGTAAAGCGTTCTGATAACCTGTCAGAACGCTTTACTTTTGTACGGAAGTTTATACAATTTCCCCAGACAAACATTTGAAAAATAAAAAATTTTGATAGAGAAAAAAAAGCAATTAAAGCAGGAACAAAAAACAGTATTGGTAGGCATTATAACCGGCGGCCAAACGGAGCAGCAACTGAATGAATATTTAGATGAGCTGGCTTTTTTAGCCGAAACAGCCGGGGTGATTGCAGTAAAAAAGTTTACCCAAAAGCTGCCGCATCCTGACAGCAGAACGTTTGTGGGCAAAGGAAAACTGGAAGAAATAAAAAGATACATAAGTCTGCAAAGCGATGTTGAACTGGTAATTTTTGATGATGAATTAACGGGGTCGCAAATTCAAAATATAGAAAAAGAACTGGGAGTAAAAACCATTGACCGCAGCGACCTGATACTGGATATATTTGCCAGCAGGGCTAAAACGGCACAGGCCCGCACACAGGTTGAGCTGGCCCAGTACCAATACATTTTGCCGCGTTTAAAAGGCATGTGGAAGCATCTTGAAAGACAAGGCGGCGGCGTGGGTACAAGGGGCCCCGGAGAAACAGAAATTGAAACAGACAGGCGTATTGTGAAAGATAAAATTACCCTGTTACGTAAGCGCCTTGCCGAAATTGACCAGCAATCATTCACCCAGCGAAAAGAGCGGGGAGAATTTATACGGGTATCGCTGGTGGGTTATACCAATGTAGGTAAATCAACCCTTATGAACCTGCTGAGCAAGAGTGAGGTTTTTGCCGAAAACAAATTATTTGCTACACTGGATACCACTACCAGAAAAGTGGTGTTTGAACAAACTCCTTTTTTGCTAAGTGATACCGTTGGTTTTATCCGCAAGCTTCCCCATCATTTGGTAGAAAGTTTTAAAAGTACGCTGGACGAGGTAAGAGAGGCTGATATTTTATTGCATGTGGTTGATATTTCTCACCCGCAATACGAAGAGCAGTTTGCTGTGGTAAATAAAACACTGGCCGAGCTGGAAGCCAGTGACAAACTCACCATTACCGTTTTTAATAAGATGGACAAATACCAGGAAGAAGCATTTGACGAATGGCTGGAAGAGGATGTAAAAACAGATATACTGGCAGATTTAAAACAACGCTGGCAAAATGAAACCAATGGCAATTGTGTGTTTGTATCCGC
>JAYUBR010000797.1:0-1323 GCA_043740775.1 Ferruginibacter sp.
TATAATATTGAAAATCTAAATAAGTCTAGAAGCGTACAGGTACTTACTAGAAATATCATCATCGTTTTTATTGTATTACTCTCAGTATTTACGCTGCTCATCATCAACAGGAAGCAACTAAAAACAAAGATGGCTATGGAAAAAGCCGAGCAAGAGAATAAACTGATGGAGCAGGAAATTGTTGCTGCCAAAGAACAGATGAGAATGTTTACAGAAAATATTGTTGAAAAAACAGCCCTTATTGAAAAACTTGAATACCAAAAACAAGATGTTCAAAACTCAGCTGAAAGACAAGGGTTAATAAATGAACTGAGTAATCAAACCATCTTAACGGAAGATGATTGGGTGAACTTTAAGGTAACTTTTGAAAAAATACACCCAGGCTTCTTTAAAAAGTTGAAAGATAAGGTTACTGAGATAACCATTGCGGAGCAAAGAATGGCTTCGCTCACTAAATTGAATCTTACTACCAAGCAGATTGCTTCTATGCTTGGCATATCTGTGGACAGTGTACACAAAACCCGGCAGCGACTTCGCCAAAGGATACATACTGATTCTAATACAGGGATAGATGATTTTCTTGCAGAACTTTAACTTCACCCCTTCCTCATTTTATTCTATTTGACTGATAAACAATGAACAATTACCGATGTCAGGTTTTTGTAAGGTATCTGTCAGGTATTTATCCGATGCTTGTCAGGTAATTGTCCGTGGTTTTATTTGTAAAAGGCTAGGTGACGGTCTACTTTTATTCCAACAGTTTTCAACGATGCACATGCCTGCAAAATACAAATATCTGATTGCTATAATTGCCATTGCATTGCTGCTGATTGTAATAGTGTGTATAATTTACAAACTACGGATTGACTCAATGGAGGAAAGGATGTTGCAACAGCCGCCGTAGAATGCAGACCGTCGGGTAAATTGTAAAATCCGGCTAAACTGACCCCCCTTCGCCATTTCAAATTGACCCCTCTAAAACAGGTGCGGGGATTTGTCTGTTTTAGCCTAAAAAGTTGTACAAAGAACTGGTTGTTTTGTTTTCGTAAAAGTAAACTTTAAATATTGTCCGATTGTTTTAAAATAGTTGCTTGTATTTTTAATTTTCTAAGTGATTCACCCATTAGTTCTATACGGATGGATTGATGAACCAACCTATCGAGTATGGCATCTGCAACAGTTTGTTCGCCGATAACATCGTACCAGTTTTTTACTGGTACCTGTGAAGCAATAATGGTAGCGTGTTTTCCATGCCTGTCTTCAATAATATCCATAAGCAAAGCTCTTCCGCTAGCATCGAAGGATTGGATACCAAAGTCATCT
>JAYUBR010000798.1:0-14395 GCA_043740775.1 Ferruginibacter sp.
ATCACCTCATTGTGCATGGAGCAAGTGTACATTTCATCTTTTGCCAGTTACCCGGTTATCGGCTTTGTTGTTATTACCGGAACATGCTGTAAACACGAAACCAGCAGATAAAAGGATCGCAGCAGTTAGAAGTAGCTTTTTCATGATTTGTTTTTTTTAATGATTAAAATAAAATGTCAGCATTATGGATTGATCAATTGAGTTTCTTTTTTACTTATTTTTTTTAAGAAGTAAAAACTTAAATAATAAATTAAAGCGGGTAATAAGAAAAATTGTAAAACAGGTGAAAGGCCTACATTAAGAATAGGTAACATTGGCATAGAGTCAGCATAAGCCCAATTGCCCGCTGATGTATAAGCCATCTCACCGATGATGGCACCGATACCACCAATTATCATCAATAGAAATACCTGTCGGAAACCTATATACTGCACCCAAAATGGTTTTTTGTTTAAAAGGGCAAAACATAAATAAAGCAGCAACACCATCAACGCATCCGCTACAGAAGCTAAAGCACAAAAGGCAATGTGTTGTATATGGTAAGAAGCACCTTTGTACAATGGCAGGTGCATGAGTTCCCATGCAAAATTCAGTAAAAATGCCAGGACAGATACAACCAGTATAAGGCGTTTAAATGCTTTTTTATGAGCAGTATTTTTTAGTATAGAGAAATACAATACTACTACCAGTATCAAAATAATAACGGGTACAAGGAAAATAGCGGGCTGTATATTGATCATCTTTTAAATATTTATATGAAATAAAAAAGCATAATCGTTTATAATCCGAAATAATTATTTATGCTTTCAATTTTATTTTCAAATGCTTTTTTGTTACTATACTTCTTTATTTTTCACCCTAAGTCTTACTTTTTTTGCAGTTATAAATTTTATCACTTCAAATACTCCCAGATAAATAATTGCACCTGACATCACATATACCCAATCCATCACGCTCAAGGGCCCCGTATGCAGGTATTCATTCAGTATATGGATATAGCTTATCAATAACATAAATACTATTGATGAACCTATGCCAATAAATAACTGTTTGTTGCTGAAAAAATAATTAGTGAATATTGTTTTCATAGTGCGGCTCGAAAAAATATTGATGAATTGGCAGACTATGATTGATATCATGGTTACTGTTACGGCCTTCTCATGTTGAAACTGTTCGCCGGCATGATACCAATAGGATAATAAATAAGCTACAAATGAAATACTGCCTTTAATGATACCAGAATATAAAATGGTGATGAAGCTTTTTTTATTAAGCATTTCGCCCTGCTTACGGGGTGGTTTATTCATCAGGTCGCCTTCTGCAGGGTCGAAGGAAAGCATGAGTAATGGCAACATGTTTCCAATTAAATCAATCAGCAAAATATGCACGGCATAAATAGCGATGGGCAATTGATAGAAGGCCGCTACAAAACCCAATAGCACTACTGTTAATTCGGCCAGGTTGCCAATCAGGTTGGCCAAAACATTTTTCTTTAGGTTATTATAAATGGTTCTTCCTTCTTTAATGGCAACTACAATGGTGGCAAAATCATCATTGAGCAACACCATGCTGGCAGCTTCCTGTGCCACTTTGCTTCCTTTCAAACCCATTGCAATGCCAATATCAGCTTTCTTTAAACTCAGGGTGTCATTTACTCCATCACCGGTAACTGCTACTACATCCCCCCGTTCTTTAAGCAATGATATTATTTTTAGTTTTTCATCAGGTGATACCCTTGAAAATATCAATGTTCTTGCACCCAGGTGTTGCTTGATATTTTCATCGTTCATGCCTTTTAGGCTTTGGTCATTGATTACTTCAGGTACTGTACCATCGGGATTAGACATTCCAATAAGATTGGCAATAGCCCTTGCTGTAATTTCGTTATCGCCGGTAATCATAATCACTTTCATGCCTGCATTAAATGCTGTGGCAATGGCTTCTTTCACTTGCTCATGCGGCGGGTCAATCATGGAAACAAAACCGGCAAACACAATATTAGTTTCTGCATCGTCAATGGTATATTGTTCCTGAACAGGCAAATCTTTATATGCTATTGCAATAACTCTTTTAGCTTCCGCAGCTTGTACGGTAGCAATTTCGAGAAAATGTTTTTGTTCAATTTCCGTTAATGGTTTTACCTGGTGATTGATGATATGTGAATTGCAAACTTCCAGAACAGATTCAATGGAACCTTTTATAAAGCTGATGCGTTTGCCTTTATGTTCCCGTATGATAGAAACCCTTTTTCGTACCGAATCGAAAGGGAACAATTGCAAACGTTTATAATCTGATGCAATTGTTTCTAAATCATATCCTGCCTTGAGTATTAAAGTTGAAAAAGCACATTCAGTTGGGTCGCCGATAGGATACCAGGTTTGATGATACTTATCCGGTGGGTTTATTTTACCTGTTGATGAAAGATAGCCGTTTAAGAAAAATACTTTTAGCTCTTCCAGGTTATCTTTATTTAATACAGCACTATCCTTATTCAAAATTTCACCTTTAGGTTCGTATCCCGTACCTGTGATAGTATGATTTTCACCATTCAAATAACAGTGAATAATCGTCATTTCATTTTTGGTGATAGTGCCGGTTTTATCGGATGCAATTACAGTTGCTGCTCCCAATGCTTCTACAGAAGATAGTTTTTTTACAATGGCTTTTTTCTTTGCAAGCCTTGCCACACCTAACGCAAGCGAAACAGAAATTTGTGCCGGTAATCCTTCAGGCACCATTGCAGCCGCAACACCAATAGTAAAAATAAGTGCATCGTTCAAAGCCTCACCCATTAAGAGTTTTACTGCCAGTAATACCGAACCCAGCATTAAAGTGATATAAGTAATTTTTTTTGCTACCCCATTCAATTCTTTTTGCAAAGGGGTGATGCTGGCATCAATGGCTTCGGAGCTTTTTGCTATCCTGCCCAATTCAGTATTCATGCCTGTTGCAACTACAATACCGGTAGCTTCTCCTTTGGCAACAGTGGTACCCATGAATACACAGTTATCCTGTTCAGAAATACCCACTTCTTTTTCAATGACAACTTCATGTGATTTTTCTCTTGGTTGCGATTCGCCGGTAAGAATAAAATCATTGGTAGAAAAGCCGGTGGATTCAATCAAACGAATGTCGGCGGGTATTCCATCGCCTTCACTTAAGGAAACAATATCACCCGGCACCAACTCATCAGAAGGGACTTCTATTTTTTTGCCATAGCGAAAAACAAAACACCGTTCAATAATTAAGTCTTTAAGCGAAGCCAGGATATTTTCTGATTTCCAATCCTGGTAAAAACCTATCACTGCATTAAAGAAAACAACCAGCATTAAAATGATTGCATCCCTGTTTGAATTTAAAAAGAAAGAAAGCGCTGCTGCCACAATCAGCAATATCACCAGCATATTTTTAAACTGCGCCAGGAATACCTGGAGCATATTTCTCTTATTGGTGCGTTTGATGCGGTTATGGCCATACTGGTCTAATCGTGCGACACTTTCGGCATCTGTCAAACCGTTTTGCACAGATGTTTTTAATTCGGCTATAATTGTATCTGCAGGCTTTTGATAAAAATTCATCCTGTTTATTTTTGTAGCATTATAAACGGTGTGATTTAATTGAAAAAAGTGTTGCTGATGGTTGTAAATAAATTATACCATCATTTTTCAAAATCTATTTTTTAAGCTATTATAAAATGTAATGTTGTAGATTCCTGCTACGCATACGCCTACCACCCAGCTAAGAATAAAAGTCTCCACAATACCCACACCGGCTTCCCATAATGGTATACCTTTACGAATAATAGAAGAAACATCCACACCGTGGAGGAGGCTGTTAAAAAACTTTACTGTTCCGCTATGGCCAACAGTAGCCATTACCAACATGCAACCTAAATAGAGTAAAGCCCCGGTAATACCAAAAGCAAATCCCATTTTTTTTGTATCAAAGGTGGTGGTCATGATTTTCTGGTTTAGCCGGTGATGAGTGTTGCTTTTGATTATTCTGCTTTTCATGATGATGCGCAGGCATAAATAAATGACAGGCAAACATTGCCAGCATGAAAATGAATAAAGATGTTCCAGATCCCAAACCCAGTACAGGTGCCAGAAATATAAGGAATAGCGGTAGCGTACAGCCTATAATCATCCATAATAAATGCTTATTCATCATCTTCGATTTTACTTGTTAATACCTAAAAAAACATAACCCACCTGCAATGAATGCTCTGCACAAGGCTATTGATACAACTTTTTTGTATTTACAATCGGATAATGCCTTTTTACTATTTCGATACAACGGGTGCAACAAATATTTTCAATATGCAGGTGGGTCTTTTCATTTTATTCAAACGTTGGTTTTTCAATCTGTCTTTACATAACCAGAGATAGTAAATGATTCACTTTATACATTTTGTGAAAGCTATCATAGTCTGGCAAGGCACTGTCTGTTGTAAAACCGGCATCCAGCGCATCATGAAAAGCATGATTTTCCGGGAATGCTTTTTTCAAATTTTCTTTTGTAAGTTCCTGTAACACATCGGATGATTTTGTAACAAAGAAATATTTTGGTGCGTATTTTTCTGTCTCTTTTGGGGAGTGTGCCTTGTGCACATATTTGTAAATTGTTACCGGCTGTTCCGCTGGATTAATAACTGTATAGCCCATCGATTTGGTTGCAGTTTTTACTGTAACTGATTTTTTATCCTGGGCTATTGATGGCGAGAAGGTTAATAACCCTGTTGCCAATACTGCGAGAAATACTATCTTTTTCATTTTTTAAAATTTAGAAATATTGTAATAAGGATATTTGATTTATATGTGAGCAAAACTGAATCAAGAAATATTACATCAACTTATTTTTAAGTAGCCAATTACCCTTTACATTTTTGATAGATTATTAAGAAAACAGGATCATATCTACTGGATACTATTGTTTATTTTGTTTCTTCTCTACCAAAGCCGTTCCACATTTAGGACATTTGCCGTCTTTATCAAGTGCTACTTCGGGATGCATAGGGCAAGTATATATCTTGGTAACCTCTGCCTTCATTTGTTCTTTTGAAGACAAGTTCATTTTTCTTCCACATATAGGACATTTACCTGGATTGTGACTGGCTACAGTGAGGTGCATCGGACAGGTATAATTTTTTAGTACACGTGTTTTCATTTGTTCCTTACCTGAAAGAGTAAGGGCCATACCACATTTAGGACATTTGCCGGGTTTGTCACTTACTACATCGGGGTGTGTTGGGCATGCATACAACGCTGTATGTTTTGTGGTATCTGTTTTACCTGCTTTTGTTTGCGCAAAAACAGCAGGTAGTACAATAAAAAATGCAATGATTACAATGAGAACCTTTTTCATGATGTTAATTTTTAATGATGGTGAAATGCGTATTCGATATTTATAAAGTCTGCTTGTATTGATAATACTAAATTAGTAGCAGGTAACAAAGATATCCGGCGGGCAGATTAAACGACATGACTTAGGTCATTCAGAAAACTGAATAGCATCATATAGATGAAGAAAAATAAAGGTGCAGAATTTTTATGAAACTAATGACTTAAAAAAAGTTTCTGGAATTTTATCCGACCTTGAAAAAGGAAATCACTTCAAGACAAAATCAGAGACAATTAAGGAAAAGGATAAACTCATTGTAGAAATATTAAAACTTAAAAATAAAATTGAAAGTTTATAAACCATAAACAAATTTTATAAATTTTACGCTGCAGCAACTGAAAGTTTTTATGATAGTAGTAGAAAATGAAAGCATTACCAAAGCATCTGAAGAATTGCACATGATTCAACCAGCGGTATCCATACAAATTAAAAACTTACAGGGCTTAAAGGCTTTCCATTGCCACGGATAGCCATAGTTTTAATAATCTTTTATGTTTTGTACGGTTAATGTAATTACAACCTTCTTTTTGTATGCTTTCTGCATACAACTGCTGGCAGATGCAATCAGCAGGCTTAATAAAATGAGTTGATATTTTTTCATGCTTAATTTTTTAAAGATGAGATAATCCCGGCCAAAACGGCCGCTGCCCAATATCACTGTAAACAGGCTTACCCAGGCAAAGCCAAGTGCTGGCAACATATTCCAGGTGCCGTTGCCCCACTGCTGTAAAAAAGCTGCCACCATCATAGTGCAAAGAATTAGAAAAGAGAACACCCTTGTTTGCAAACCGACTATTAAAAAAATGCTTCCGACTGCTTCGCTGAAAGCGCCCATCCAGGCAAAAAGCACCGGGAACATTTTAAAGATGCCCCCGTACTGAGCCACATCATTTGAAAACCAGAAAGCCACTTCAAAAAAACCGAGGTTATTGTCTGCAGGGCTCCACGGCAGCCCAAATTTGGCAGCACCAAAATCCGATGTCAACAGGTAGCCACAAACCTATCTTGGTATCAGCAAAAGAGCATCCTGCCACCAGGCAGGCATGATTATCGGGTTGGTAAGGCGGAGGAAAATTTTCATAATTTTATTTTGAAATGATTACTTATGCAAGATTACCATCTCCAAAAGTCCACAACGCCTCATATCATTTTTTGAGACATTAATAAATGGTCTCAAAAAATGACATGCTTTACTGTAATGCATTTTCATAGGTAACCTTTTTTTAAGCAAACTGATTTGATACCTGAAAGAGGTTTTTTTCTCTTCTTAAAACTTAAAATCACGAAAAATGTCTGATAAGGCATTGCTGATGAAGTCAGTATTATTTTCCCTCAGCAGTTATTTCAACTGCATTTCTTGGCTGATATAAACACGTTCATCTTGCTAATTTTTGTAGCCTTCTTTTTTCGACCAAGGCAATAAAGCAACGGAATAAATAAGGCAGCAGTTTATGCCGGAATTTCATTGCCGCTACAGAGCCAAAGGGGAAATTTGTCGGAGAATTAATAAAGAAAAAAATAAGTCTATATTAACACCTTATTTCAGATTAGCAATAAATGTCAGGTTTAAAAAGCAATTTTTTGTATTCTTTTTGGCGTCTTCACTTTCACATCTGAGCCTTTGGCAAGAAATACAGAAACTGGTTTTACATTTTTAATAAAAGAAACGAAGGCAGCACCATAAATTTTTTCAACATCGCAGTTAAGTTTGTAATCCTTAACCGGATACACCTGCCAGCGTGGATGTTCCAACGAATACTCAATGGCAGTTTTGCTGTTTAGTTTATTATACCCATAGTAGTGTTCAAAAATAAATTCTTCTGCCGAACCGGGTGCTATATCCTGCAATACAGTATCAGCTTTTATCCACATGGAGTTCCATTGCTGCCTTTTCTTTTTCCAGCTATATTCCACTTCCAGTTGTTCATTTACTACTCTGATGATATGGTTCATTTTGGCTCTACTGTAATGTTCGTTATAAAAAAGATTGGCCATACCCGCTACTAAAAACTGTGGCACTATCTCCGAAATAAAACCAACACCTCTTCTCCAGTTTTTTCCATCAAAATATTTAATATAGTAGCGCAGGTTTACTTCTTCAAAATTTATAAAGCCCGGCCACTTTATGCCCATTACTTTGGTATTGTTAAATAAAAAACCAACCACACTTACTATCGCTTTGCCATTATAAAAATCTATTTCAGTGTAAGGTGGTAAATGCGGTTTTAATATCGCGGCATCCACTTGATAATTAAACATGGCAAGGTATTCCCAGCGGGCAGATAAAAATATTTTTGAACCCATTCTAACTTATTTTTTGTGGTTGAATACCTGGCTTTGCATACGAATAACGTTTTATCAATTCTGTTGTATAGTACCCGTCAATGCCATTGCTGCAGATGGAGGCTGCTTTGTCCAGGTGAAGAAAACCATCTTCAGAAACAATGTCATTGTCAATTTGTATGGAAATAATTTTTCCAATCACCAGAAAGGTATCATTTAATTCAATGGGGATAATCTGTTGCAGCGATAATGCATATTTAATTCTGCTTTCTTTTACAAAGGGAGCAGAAATATTTTCCTGAAACTCAGGTGTCAATCCCACTTCCCCAAACTCACTTATTCCGGTTTCATACTTTGCACTTGTTTGATGCGCCTGCTGCACAAAAGAAGGATGGATATGATTGATGGTATAAACTCCCGTTGCCTCAATATTAGCCAGCGTATGTGGCGCTGCTTTTACAGGCCGGTTGATATATCCAACCAACGGCGGATTGGAACCGATATGCACAATACTGCTGAAAATGCCGAGGTTGGTTTGCCCCAGCTCGTTTACAGTGCCAATAAGGTTTGCAGACTTAAATCCTGTAAGGCTATTAATAAAGTTAGCCCGGTAAAAACGTTCCCATGATTCTATGTTTGACGTAGTGTAAGATGCCATGCAGGAAATTAATTAATTGGTTAAACATTATTGACAGCAAATTGTTTAATACTTAAAAATTACAGATAGAAATTGTTTAATCCTGAAATATGAATGAAGCGGTATTAGTTTTCCCTCATCAGTTGTTTAAGCAGCACCCTGCCATGCAAATAAGCAGGCAGGTGTACTTGGTAGAAGAATGGCTTTTCTTTCGTCAATATAATTTTCATCAACAGAAAACAATTCTGCACCGCTCCTGTATGAAGTTTTATGAGGCATACCTCAAAGAACAAAAGTATACCGTTCATTATATTGATACAACCGATGAACGAAATGATGTAAAAAAATTGATTACATTTTTATCGCAAAAAAAAATTACCAATATCCATATTGCTGATGTAGTTGATTACTGGTTGGCTAAACGCATCGGGGCTGCTTGCAAAAAACATTCAATCAAATTAACCGTTTACGCCTCGCCATCCTTTCTAAATACAATGGATGAAGTGGCAGATTATTTCAGTAAAAGGAAAACTTATTTTCAAACAGATTTTTATGTTCAGCAGCGAAAGCAGCGTAAAATTTTATTGGAAATCAACGGCAAACCAACCGGCGGCAAATGGACTTTTGATGCAGATAACAGGATGAAGTTTCCTAAGAAAGAAATTGTACCTGCAATTGACTTCCCGGAAGTAAGCAGCTACATCGCAGAAGCGACAGAATATGTGCAGCAACATTTTCCTCAAAATTATGGAAGTGCAGAAGCCCCTCATTTTTTTGTATCTACTTTTAAAGAGGCAGAAGAGTGGCTGAGTAATTTTTTAAAGAATCGGTTTGAAAAATTCGGGATTTATGAAGATGCGATTGTTGCTGATGAAAGTATTTTACATCACTCGGTACTAACACCGATGCTCAACACCGGCTTATTAACGCCGCAACAAATACTGGATGCTGTAATGCAGCATGCAGCCCAAAATGATATTCCATTAAATTCATTGGAAGGTTTTATCCGTCAAATTATTGGCTGGCGGGAATTCATCCGCATTGTATATGAACGGGAAGGCAGAAAACAACGCACCACTAACTATTGGAAGTTTAAACGAAAAATTCCAACATCTTTTTGGACAGGAACCACCGGGATTGCTCCAATTGACATTACCATCAAAAAAGTTTTACAAACCGGCTATTGCCATCATATTGAAAGGCTGATGGTATTGGGAAATTTTATGCTGCTCTGTGAGTTTGACCCGGATGAAGTGTATCGCTGGTTTATGGAAATGTTTATTGATGCGTATGATTGGGTGATGGTGCCAAACGTGTATGGCATGACGCAGTTCGCCGATGGCGGATTGATGACGACTAAGCCATATATCAGTGGTAGTAATTATTTGATGAAAATGAGTAACTATGAAAAGGGGGGTTGGCAGCAGGTATGGGATGGATTGTTTTGGCGTTTTATGGATATACACAGAGATTTCTTTTTGCAAAACCCCAGGTTGGCTATGCTGGTGGGTACTTTTGACAAAATGAGTAAAGAAAAAAGAAATACGCATATTGCCAATGCAGAAAAATATTTAAGTAGTTTATGATACATGAAAAAAGCTTAACTGCATTTAAGATGAAAACTATAAAGAAAGAAAACCTGCCTGTAAAAGTTTGCATTGTGTGCAACAATCCCTTTACCTGGCGAAAGAAATGGGAAAAGGTTTGGGAGGAGGTGAAATATTGCAGCGATAAATGCAGGATGAATAAAACGAAATCAACAAATTGAAAATGGCAACTCCGGAAAATTTAAGTTTGATAGATAAAGACCGCATTATAGAAATGGCCTGGGAAGACAGGACTACTTTCGAAGCTATTGAAATACAGTTTGGCTTAAAGCAGCAAGGCGTAATAAAACTGATGAGGAAGGAAATGAAAGCAAGCAGTTTTAAACTGTGGAGAGAAAGAACAAAAGGCCGCAGTGCCAAACATAAAGCATTCCGAATTGATGAGGTGGACAGGTTTAAATGCAGTCGGCAGAAAACAATCACTCACAATAAAATCAGTAAGCGGTAGTATGAATTTGAATTTATTTTCTGAAACTACAGATAATGCTGCTGTTGAGTTTCCCACTTCTTATCAGCAGATTATTGAGCGGATAAATGGTATTAATCCCATTCAATACAGCAGGACAAGAAATTTTATAAATGGCGCTGTTACTTATTTATCACCTTATATTTCAAGAGGTGTTATTTCTGTAAAACAGGTGATGGATGCCATTTTGCAAAAGGGGTATAAACCCAATCAAATAGAAAAATTTTTGCAGGAGCTTGTATGGCGGGAATATTATCAACGGGTGTGGCAACATGTTGGTGATGGTATTTGGAAAGATATTAAACAGCCACAGCCTGATGTGTTGCATCATCAAATGATAACAGCAGTGGATAAAGCCACAACAGGTATTGAAGCAATTGACAATGCAATAAAAAATTTATACACCAGCGGCTACATGCACAACCATTGTCGGATGTACACTGCAGCGCTGGTTTGCAATATGGCCAAAGCGCACTGGCTGCAGCCTTCTCATTGGATGTATTACCATTTGCTTGACGGTGACATAGCCAGCAACAATTGCAGTTGGCAATGGGTGGCCGCTGCTTTCGCTTCAAAAAAATATTATTTCAACCAGGAAAAATGTAAACAAATACACTTTTAGTAAACAACAAAATACTTTTATAGATAAACCTTATGAAGAAATAATATCTATGCCTGTTGCTGGTACATTGCAGTCAACTACTGATTTATCATTACAAACAAAACTACCGGCTACTAAAATTCCTGCGCTGGACATCAACAAACCAACACTAATTTATAATTCATATAACCTGGATGTGACGTGGAGAAAAGAGGAAGACGTAAACAGGATTTTATTATTAGAGCCATCCCATTTTGAAAAATATCCGGTAAGCCAAAAGGTAATGCAATTTATCATTGACTTGTCAAAAAATATTGATGGTATCGTACTATATACCGGAGAAATTGCTGACATACTTAGTCTATATAAAAATTCCTCTTCAATGGATAAGGGTTGCATCATTTCAAAAGAGCATCCCGCCTTTACTTATTATCCCGGAATAAAAGACAGCCGTGACTGGATGTTTCCTGAAGTAACCGGCTACTACAACTCCTTTTTTTTATTTTGGAAAAAATGTGAAAAGTTTTTGAAGTAAATCTGTGTACTATAAATCACGGCTTTGCTGTTTAATATTTCTTCTATTCTTACCCAATTTTTTTACAAGAAAAACTTCGGCTCAACGATTAAAAAATTAATTGTTCATAGCACTTCAGGTTAGTGTTTACATATCTCAACTATTTTAAATAATAACGTTCTACTAAGTAGAATGCTAGTTACATATGTCTTCTAAACAAAACTGAATTTTCAATAATTTTTTGAAATTCTTAAACTTTTTAATAAAAAAACTGTTTACCCTTTACAAGAAAATATTAAACAGAGTATTCTTACTCCTTCAAACTAATGAAGTATTCTTTTCTTTTGTAAACTAAAACCATATGTATATGCATCCAACATTACTGGGGATTCTCCCAATTGCAAGCAATAATTACGTGGCCTTCACATTTTTTGTAGGCACTATGGCCATGATGGCCGCCAGTGTATTCTTTTTCTTTGAGTTGAACAATGTACCCCAAAAGTGGCGTACATCTGTTCTTGTTTCCGGCCTTATCACTTTTATTGCTGCCGTACATTATTATTACATGAGGGGCTATAACCTGGAAACAGGCGAATCTCCTGTATTCTTTCGCTATGTTGACTGGATTTTAACAGTGCCACTAATGTGTGTAGAATTTTATTTGATTACCAAAAAAGCTGGTGGAAAAGGAGGATTGCTTTGGAAACTCATTTTTGCATCTGTGGTAATGCTGGTAACCGGCTACATTGGTGAAGCCATTTACGGCAAAGAAACACAAAGCTGGATTTGGGGATTGATAAGCGGATTGGCTTATTTCTACATTGTGTATCTCGTTTGGTTTGGTGAAGTGGCTAAACTTGCAGGTGATGCCGGGCCAACAGTTGCCAAAGCAGTGAAAACATTGGGTTGGTTTGTGCTGGTTGGATGGGCTATCTATCCAATTGGGTACATTGCAGGTACTGCCGGCGGCCTTTTTGGCTTCCGTGTTTTTGAAGGTCTTTCTTTAGATATTGTTTATAATATTGGTGACTCCATCAATAAAATTGGTTTTGGGCTGGTGATTTATGCACTGGCACAATCTGATAAGACAATGGCTCCAGCCTATACTTAACTGATACCAAGAAGTGCAGTACAAATTGTATTGCACTTCTTACTTTTTAAAATTCATCTGTTAAAAACGTTGTATGCTAAGAATTGTATTATTATTATCAGGCTGTGTGTTGTTGTTATTTCAACAATATATTTTACCCTTTAATAACAACACACAATTCATTATTTTTTTATCAGGGATACTTTTATTGGGAGTGCCCCATGGGGCGGCGGATTTACTGGTAGCCACACAAAATGCAAACAGCAGTAAAAAATCATTTTCAAAATTTCGATTTCTATCAGTCTATATTTCACGGCTTTTTGCCTTTGCTGCAATCTTGTGGTTTTTCCCTTTGGCAGGCAATCTTTTGTTCATCCTTTTTGCTGCTTACCATTTTGGAGAAACAGATTTATACCAATTCAAGACCAATACACTTTCAGGTAAAGCATTTGTTATCTTTTACGGATTGCTGATTCTTTCGGTTATACTGCTGCATCATTTTGAAGAAGTGAAACCTTTGTTTCAACTATTCAGTGCAGCTAAGGAAAATGCAGTTTTTATTAACTGGCTTGATGCAAACCGTTACAATGTGATCTCCGTTTCAGGAATATTATTTTTTACAACAACATTTATTTATTTTCTCCGGAATAAAAATGCACATACAAAAGATAAAGGGGAGTTTTTAATTCGTTTTGCAGTCATTTTATTCATCCTGTTTAACCTGCCCCTGCTGCTTGGTTTTACATTCTACTTTGTGGTATGGCATTCTGTTTTATCTCTCAATAATATTACTGCTTATTTAAGAAAGAATAATTCTCATACTCAAAATAGTATTAAGAGGGAAATTATTTTGTATAGTGTTCTTGCAATTGGTGGAATCGCCTTATTTGGTTTAACAGGTTTCATGTTTATCAGAAGTAATGCCATAGTGGGTTACCTGTTTTTAGGTCTTGCTGTGCTTACTGCACCGCACATGCAAATTATGCACGACATGTATAACAGCATACGGCAAATAAAACCTGTAGAAAATTAAGCATCACCAGAAAATTATTTAAAAATAAAAACTTTACTCATGTTCAAGAAATTCAAGGCGTCAGAATTATTAATCGTAGCAATGGTAGTTATACTGATTTTTGTATCAGAATATTACTATGTAATACTGAAAGAGCCCAACAGAGCTATTTTTATTGGCTTATGGCCGCCAACTATTATGGGCTTACTCATCTTTTTTAATATAAAAAAAAATCAATAAGCTATCATGGAAAATAATACGGATATCATCGTTTTAACGAGTGTTATTATTGTACTTTTTCTTGTATTCATCATTGCTACAGTAAGAGAGTTTAACACTATAAGCACTACAAAATTTGTGGAGAAAGAAGAAGGTGGGCCAAGGGCGGAAATGTTGCGTTTTATTGGTAAACTTTTTACAGACGACAGGATTGATGCCAGTAAGAAAATTACATTTATGAATGCAGTTAAACCTATTATTGAAGATTTGCTTCCGGACGAAGAAATAAAGAAAGAATGAAAAATACAAATATGGCTGTACTGTTTTTTAATACGGATTAATTAATAAAAATTGCTTCAATATCCTGAACATGATATGCTATACTGATCAAAAAGTTTATTCCTAAGCCGGAAATTGTTGATTTATTTAAAGGGCTACTTACCGAAGCATTGGATGATCAAACGAATGACATTCAAAACGACAGTAAACAGTTGGGGTTGCAGATAAAAGAATTGCAAGAAAAAATAACTTATATCAAAGACCTGCTTTCATCCAAACAAATTGAA
>JAYUBR010000799.1:0-1323 GCA_043740775.1 Ferruginibacter sp.
TATGATTCTAACGGCAGTATAGGTGACACTGTAGAAGAGGCAATTGGTATTATGGAAAACATAGCTACAGCAAATGCAGCAGCCATTACTATAAAAGAATAGTTGTTTGGTTTTCTTACAAAAGAACTTGCAAGCGAAATCTATTTTGATTATGGCGATTTTGGATACCACATGTTTTCCATTTTTAAAAACCTGGCTGTACAATTAAATACCGGAGATGTTTTTTTAGGATTTATTGATGCCCGGTTGCCAAATCTTGTGGGAGAATATAAAGGATACAGAAAAGATTTTTTTCAAACACAAAAGATTGAGTTTTTACAACTAACCGGAAAAGCGAATGAAGCTGAAAACCTTATTCATCAAAACATGGATATTGTTGAAGTACGGCAAAACGAAGTAAACAAAGCGATTGATAAAAAAGATTTTGCAATGGCAAAAAAGTTAATTGCAGAAGGCATCGCGTTAGCCGAAAGCAAAGCGCATCCTGGCACAGTATCAGAATGGCAAAAAGACTTGTTGCGCATAGCGATGTTGCAAAATAATATTGCCACCATCAGGCATTACACCAAACATTTTGCTTTTGAACGTGGCTTATCTCCTGAATATTACAACCAGTTGAAGAAAACTTATCCTGCACCGGAATGGAAAATATTTATAGAAAAATTGATTGCAGAAACAATACAGGAAATTACGCATAAATGGGACCAAAATAAAAATAAGCTTTGGGGGCATCCTGCTCATCCACCTTTATTACAAAGCCTTGCTCCCATTTATATACAGGAAAAATATTGGGATAGGTTACTGGCATTGGTGCAGCAGGAGAACAACCTGCATACAACATTATCCTATCATAATTATCTTGTAAAAATATACCCTGCTGAATTATTAAAGATCTATCTGCCCACACTGGAATCGTATGGAGTGAAAGCGGAAGGACGTGGAGCGTATAAAGATTTGGTGAGCAAAATGAAATTAATTATAAAAGACATCCCTGCCGGAAAAGAAAAAGTGATAGAGCTTGCCCAAAAATTAAGACTACAATTTTCAGTAAAGCCCCGCCGCCCAGCCATGATGGAAGAACTTGATAAAATATTGAAATAGCAAATTCATTTTCGATAAGCTATCCGGCAGCTTTTTATTTTTAAAGATTGATAAAAGGAGAAACAGAATGAATCTTTCGGGCTGGCGTGTTTCTATTTTATGTTGCATAAGCAATGTAAAATTTACACTACTGTCCAACTATGAATCGAACAAAATCAACTGTTTGAGCGTGTCTGTTATTTTATCAGATGACTCAATCCTTGTGAATGCCTGATTTAACTG
>JAYUBR010000800.1:0-4629 GCA_043740775.1 Ferruginibacter sp.
TACGGTCAGCTACCAGCTAACAACGAACAACTTTTTCAGGATGAAGATTGCCTGGATACCTGGTTCAGTAGCTGGCTATGGCCCTTTGAAGTTTTTAAGGGATACAGTAATCCCGGCAATGCCGATATACAATATTACTATCCAACCAACACGCTGGTAACAGCACCTGAAATTATTTTTTTCTGGGTGGCAAGAATGATCATGGCGGGTTTTGAATACATGAGCGACCTGCCATTTAAGGATGTATATTTTACCGGCATTGTAAGAGATAAGCTCGGCAGAAAAATGAGCAAGAGCCTGGGCAATTCGCCCGACCTGCTGGCACTGATTGACCAGTATGGTGCAGATGCTGTGCGGTTCGGTATCATGGTATCCTCCCCTGCTGGTAACGATTTAATGTTTGATGAAAGCACACTGGAACAGGGCCGCAACTTTAATAATAAATTGTGGAATGCATTGAAGCTGGTGAAGACAGTTTGGAAAGTCGCTGATTCAGATAATGCCGTGTCCGCATTTTTTAATGAGGGTGAAAAGACTGAGTACACAAATTGGATACCCCAACCAAAATACGCTGAATTTGCGGTTGGCTGGTTTGAAAATAGACTTAGTCAAACAAAATTAGAGGTAGAAAAATTGCTAAATGAATTTCGTTTGAGTGAAGGATTAAAAACCATTTATTCTTTGATATGGGATGACTTCTGTAGTTGGTATTTAGAATGGATAAAACCAGAATATGGCCAGCTAATAGATTTTGAAACTCATCAATCTACAATTACTTTTTTTGAAGATTTGATGCTATTACTTCATCCTTATATGCCATTTATAACGGAAGAAATTTATCATCTGTTAAAGGACAGAGCGGATGATTTATGTACAAGACAACTTCAGGTTCCGAAAGCTATTGATAATATTATATTAGAAAAAGCAGCACAATTAAAGAAAGACATTACCGCAATTAGAGACGCCCGGAAAAATAATCAGATAAAAAACCTTGAGAAGATAAAATTCACACTTACATATGATTTACAGAAATTCTTTACTAATAACAAAAGCATTTTAGAATTATTACAGAAACAAACTAACAGCCACTATGATGATGAAGCATTACGCAAGGAAGGAAATTTAAAAATTTTACATAACGAATTAAGCGTTCATTCTTCCTCAAACGGAATATTTTATTTGCAGATTGAAAAAGAGATAAACACTTTGGCGCAAAAAGAAAGTTTGTTAAAAGATCTTGAACACCAGCAGCAATTTTTAGCCAGCGTACAAAAAAAACTAAGCAACGAAAAATTTGTGCAAAATGCCCGGCCGGAAGTAATAGAGCTGGAACGCAAAAAAATGGCTGATGCAGCAGCAAGGATCAAAACAATTGAAGAAAGCATTGCCGGTTTAAATTAACAATTGCCACACTATTGTTACCAGAATTTCGTTCTATCTTTAAAATTATGATGATAAAAAATTACCGTACTTATTGTATTATGGTTACTCTTGTAATGCTGCTAAGCAATATGGTTGTGGCGCAGGCTCCTGCAAAACCTGCGGCAAAGCCCATCGTAAAATACAAGCCGCCGGTGGTACAATGCCTGCTGGGCAATGCTTCCGGCAGTACAGCGATAGCCGGTGTTGAGGAAGGACAAAATTTAATTTCACTGCCACTAAAAATTGTGGATAGTAAGAATGTAAACTACACCCTGTCTTCTTACCAGTTTGCCTACAAAAGAACTGGCATTACAGAAGATGAAGCTACCGGTAAAACTTCTCCCGAAACCGATATGGTATCCAGCCAGTTTAGCGTTACTCCTTTGCCTGCCTTATGGCAAACAAATATTACAGAATCTTTACACAAAGGAGAAACCCTGTACTTTTTCGACATCATCGTTTTCGATAAACAGGGTCGTCGCTTCTTTGCACCCGAACTAAAAATTACCATTCAATAATTTTTCGTGAGATGATTGAAATAATGAAAGCCGGAATACACTCTATTCCTGTTATCCGTTCATTGGCTTATGCACCATAGCCTTTGGCAGCACTTGTAAAAACTTCATTACCGCATTAACCTTTTCCTCCCTTTCTTTTTATCAGAAAATTATAAAACAGCATCCATAGTTTTTATCTGTAGTATCAAACGCCGCATTATTTGTTATTTTTTTTAAAAGTATCTGAGCCAACTGTTAATAAAAAAAGTACCTTGTATCAGGTACTTAATCACGATTTATTGTACTTTTAATTTCTTTACAGCCTCTACTCCTTTAAAATTTATATTGAGTTGATATTACTGAAGTGCATAGAATAATTGGTTTGGCAAATAAAATGTTTTATCAAAAGATTATGCAAAAGAAAATTATTCTACTATCCTGTATCTGCCTTGTTGGGTTTACGGGTTATACGCAGAATAAATTAGTAGACAGCCTTATTGCCTGGACGGTTGCCCACCCTGCCATTGATTCGCAACACATCATTACCCTTCACCGCATCAGTTACCGCCTGTCTGAAACAGATACAAAAAAGTCATTTGCTTATTATGAAAAAGTATCGGCGCTTAGCGACAGCCTGAATTTTACTTACGGCAAATCGCTTGCGCAAATTAACCTGGGTATTTTATTGAGTGGCTCAGCAAATTATTATGCCAGCAACAGTGCTTACTTTAAAGCGATAGATTATGCAGAAGCCTGTGGTGCAAAGCGTTTAAAGGCGGTGGCTTTAAATAACATTGGCGACAATTTGAAAGTATTGGATGATTATGACAAGAGCAAAAAATATACCCTGGAAGCTATAAAAATAAATTCGCAGTTGAGGGCCTGGCGTGGTGTAGCCATCAATTATGAACTGCTGCAGCAATGCGACCTGGAAGAAAAATTATATCCGGCCGCCAAAGAAGATTTGGTAAAGGGATTTCCTTTTGCATTGTTATCCAATGAAAGTTACATTCTTTCGCAGTTTTACCTGGGCTTTGGTAAACTGCAGGCCATCAATGGAAACAATGATTCTGCCGTGTTTTATTTTAATAAAGCAATGGAGCAGGCAAGGGTACAAAACGATTTAAGAAATATTCAGCAGGTTTTTTTAGCAAGGGCTCAATATTTAAAAAATATTGCGGCTGCAAAAAAAATAAGCCTGCTGGATTCTGCATTGAACCTGGCCACGCAAACAGGTTACCTGCAGGGCATTGCGGAAGTAGCACAGCAATTAGCCGACGCATACGAAGGAAAAAGAAACAACGATTCATCCCGGTTTTTTTATAGCATTTACCGCAAGGCTTCCGATTCATTATTTTCTGAAAATAATAAACGCAATGTTATCATCAAAGAGTCGGAATGGATGATAAAAAGAAAAGAAATTGAGAACAGCCATTTAACCGCATTATCTCAGTTGCAGTATAAAGATATCACCTTAAAAAATATTTTATTAGTGGCCGTATTTATTTCATTGATATTCGCCATCATCATCGCCGTTTTTATTTATAAAACCAGCGATGCAAAAAAGAAAAGAAGTGAAGCATCTTTAAAACAAAAAATTGCCGAAGTGCAGATGCAGGTATTGCGGGCACAGATGAATCCGCATTTTATTTTCAACAGCCTCAACAGCATCGAAAATTTTATGATGCAGAATGAAAAATGGCTGGCAAGTGATTATCTAAATAAATTTACCCGGTTGATACGTACTATATTACACAGCAGTTTTAATGAACTGATACCGGTAACAAAAGATATGGAAGCCTTGCAGTTGTACATTGATCTGCAGCAGTTGCGTTTTAATAATAAATTTTCTTATCATACTTTTATTGATCCGCAAATATTAAGCGGCGATTATAAAGTACCCTCGCTGATTATACAGCCATTTGTAGAAAATGCCATTGAACATGGTATTGCACACAGCGAAAAAACAGGGTGCAGGATATCTGTTTCGGCAACAATACAGGATAGCTGCCTGTTGTATGTTATTGAAGACAATGGTATTGGCAGAAAGCAGGCTGCTGCTTATAATAAACAAAATAAACGCAACCACAAAAGTGTTGGCCTTACCATTACTCAAGACAGGGTGCATATTTTTAACCGATCAGAAAAAAATACAGCAGACATTGTTATTACTGACTTATATGGACCGGATAATGAACCAGCTGGAACAAGCATTCATGTAAAAATTAAACTATTGTAAAATGGAAAAAATTAAAGCCATTCTAATTGATGATGAATTAAACAGCCTGCAGAATCTGCAGCAAAAGCTGGCAGAATTTTGCCCCAACATCTACGTGGTGGCCACTGCACAAAAACCCGAAGATGCCATACTGCTGATTAACCATCATAAACCGGATGTGATTTTTTTAGACATTGAAATGCCAAAAATGAATGGTTTCCGGATGGTGGAAGAATTAAAGGAGCTGGATTTTGAAATTATTTTTACCACTGCCTACAATCATTACGCAGTTGAAGCCATCCGGATAGCAGCGTTCGACTATTTATTAAAACCCATTGCCATTAAAGACCTGCAGCAGGCAGTGCAACGCCTTAATAAATTACTCAATCCGCAAACCAGGGAAAGAATGGATGTACTAAAATCTTCCATCGGTGATAAAAAATCGCAGGAAGATAAAATAGCCATCTCCACAACCGAAGGGCTTGAATTTAT
>JAYUBR010000801.1:0-1322 GCA_043740775.1 Ferruginibacter sp.
GTGCTGCCTTTAGGATACCGGCAACTGATATTGCTTCAATATTTTCTTTTGCAGGAATTTCAATCATCTCAACAGGATGCCCGATCATTTTTTGATAGAAGGCTTCGGTGTACCAAACGGGTGCCGCATCAGACTGGTTATATAAAATTCGCATAGGTGTTTGACGGTGATGGATCTGGGTTAAATAAGTGGTACTGTCTTTAACTTTGGTGTCCATAATCATTGTTTTAAGTTCTTCCCCACCGGCTTTTACATACGCTTCTTCAATGCGTTTTCCTATACCTTCCCATGCAGGGTTTGGCATGCTGATACGAATTTCACTTCTGCCTAAATCGTTAAGCCCTTTTATGTTTTTAGGATTTCCTTTTTGCACCATAATGGCTAATTTGTTTTTGCCATACACTTCGGTTCTGCTAAACCATTCAGGGGTTTGATCAATCCTGTTTTTGCCTGCAGTGTATACATCAGGTTTTAAATCGATACGCATGTTTCCAATAGTGAGTGTACCACCTTCAATTTGTTTTGCTAATATTCCCGGAGGCAGTGTTTCAACAAAAATTCTTTTATACATCGGGTAAGCTTTTTTAAAAGCTGCTATCAATTCATCAATTACCATAAACTGATTGCCACCAAAGAACACTACCAATTGCGGGTCATTAATATCACCAAATAAATCGGGTACATTATCAACACCCGGTACTGTAAACATCACAGCACTATTTGGCGGTGTATTCCATGGCGGGTCAAAGCGATGTTCTTGAGCGTAGGTTGCAGTCATTGTAATGATTGTTAAGACGAAGTATGTTATTATCTTTTTCATTTTTAAATGTTTTTATTTTATTTTTTTGAGTCAAACAGCGTGCTGTTATTTGGCTTCGGTGGCGTCGCACTCTTACTTTTAAATCCTTATTGTGCATTAGAAAAAAAGGTTGTCGTCTTTATGGCTTTATAACAGACCAGCCATCTGCCTGCCTGATAATCAATTCACCATTACCGCTTGGTACAATTGCTATAAAATCGTACAATTGCTCCCTGGTTATTTTTCGTTCTTTTAAAGTGTTGTTGCATTGCGATACTATCACACCCTTTTCAACCAATGCCCTTAAATCATTTTCATATTTACTGCCGAGCATATAAGCATCTGTGCCTCCACTAAAAGCTATTAGTTCAATTTCTATTTTGCCAACAAGCCTTGGGTCGGTTAATGCATTATTAATATTGCGGATGGTTTTCTCAATAATCTTAGGGTCGTTGTTATCCATTTGATAAATGGCATGGTACATTTTCCGGGTGGCTTTTGCACCGGTAAAAGTCTTGTTCTT
>JAYUBR010000802.1:0-1318 GCA_043740775.1 Ferruginibacter sp.
AAGATAATAACGATGATTTTGTGCCTGCAGATAAAATGATTGCAGAATTGCTGAGCGATAACCAGCAAATTGCCCGCAACCAGCGTAAAGCAATTAAGACCACAGAAGACAATAACGACAGCCCCACCAGTAATATTCTGCAGGAGTTGTTGGATAGCACAGAACGGCGTATATGGTTTTTATTTGAGGTAAGCCGCGGTGGCCGTAATGAATTATAAGCCGCGATAAATATTTTTTATTAAGTGCCGCTGAATGCGGCACTTAATATTTTCAATAATTCTTACAGGCGGGGTTTTCGCGGCCGGTCTTTCAGTGATAACGAAACTACCGGTGAAACCCCGACGCTGAAAAGTACCTCAACCAGCCTGCGCTAAACTCAGTTTCTTTATAGTTCCCATAGGCTGAGCTCTCCAAACTTCTGGCCCATCAGGGTTTTCGCATAATACCCTCAAATAACAAAAGCATTCATCCTGTAAAAGTTCCGTCTATACAATCCCAAATGGAGTGCTATTTTATGAAGCACTATATTTAAGCATCTTAATAAAAAATTCAGCATGATTACAAATAAAAACCTGGCAAGAATTGCAGGATTACTTTACCTCGTCATCATCGTTACGGGTTTGTTTGCCGAAGTTTTTGTTCGCCAGGCATTAACGGTACCAGGAGACGCTATGGCAACTGCACGCAACATACAGGCATCGGAAATGCTCTATCGTTGGGGCTTTGTGGCAGACCTTTGTAATTTCATTTTCGGGCTGCCCTGTGTGTTGATTATCTATATCCTGTTTAAGCCGGTAAATAAATACCTTACTATTCTTGCCATGTTCTTTGTGATTGTACAAACGTCCATCATCGCAGTAAACTTATTGAACCAGCTTTCGCCGTTGCTTTTTTTAGGGAGCGAACAATACCTCAGTTCTTTTCAACCAAATCAGTTGGCGGCGCTCTCAAAACATGCGCTCAATTTACAGGAACTGGGCTATGCCACCGGGCTGGTATTTTTTGGTTTCTATTGTTTAATCATTGGCTATCTCATTGTTCGCTCAACTCTCGTTCCGCGTATTTTAGGGATACTGTATGCCCTTGCTGGTGTGTGTTACCTGGTCAACAGCTTTACCATGTTTCTTACACCAAAATTTGCAAACCTTTTATTTCCCTACATTTTAGTCCCCGCCTTTGTTGGAGAATTATCGTTTTGTTTGTGGCTGTTGATTATGGGCGTAAAGGATAATAAACTCGTTTTATCAAAGTAGCTTTTCAAACTTTTAAGCAAGTGTATTCTTTGCGGAAGCAATGTATGGCATAACCATCCTCCAAT
>JAYUBR010000803.1:0-1317 GCA_043740775.1 Ferruginibacter sp.
ATGTGAAACTGCATGGCATCGAATATATTTTTTTCAACAATGGATTTTGTTTTACCGGTAGCAATTACGCCTGGCAAATCCGGAGCATAAGCCGAGTAACCTGTTTTTGTTTTTTCGTAAACAACTAAGTATTTTCTCATTTTTTATTTATTTGGGCCTGTTTAAAAATACTGTTTAAAGTACCTGGTGTAATTTCATCACTTTGTTTATGTGCTGCAATGGTAACAAATCCTTTTTTACCGGATGCTTATATTGTTTTATGACTGCCTTTATGCCTTACCAAAAACCAACCGTCTTTTTCAATAAGTTGAATTATTTCCCGGACTTTCATTATCGAATTTATATTTTTCTTTACATTATTAATAGATTTACTTTTATAGCAGGCTACGTTTTCTTAGTTGGGAAAAGCATATAGCATGTTGGATTTGGTTTAGCACTTTGTGTATAAAAATTAATTGCTGATTAAAATTATTTGGGAATACTTTAAACGAATAAACTACAATTAAACCTACAAAATATGACAAACTCAATCTACCCATGCCTTTGGTTTGACGGCGTGGCCAAAGCTGCTGCAGACTTTTATTGTACTGTTTTTAAGGAATCAAAAATTACCGCAGAGAACCCGATGGTGGTGACATTTGAATTGAATGGTTTTAAATTTATGGCACTGAATGGTGGCCCTCAATTTAAATTTAATGAAGCTGTTTCCTTTGTTATTAACTGCGAAACACAGGACGAAATTGATTATTACTGGGACAAATTAACCGAAGGTGGAGAAGAGAGCAGGTGCGGTTGGCTGAAAGATAAATTTGGTGTTTCCTGGCAAGTGTTACCCTCCATTTTGGGAAAATTAATGAGTGACCCCCGAAAGATCACAACGCGTAATGCAGGCATTTATGCAAATAAAAATTTGACATTGCTGGATTGCAAAATGCATAAAAATACTTAACACTGGTAATGGCTTTGTAAGTGAGATGGCGTAAGTACTTCAGCTTTTAATTTTTATGGTACTTCACTTTTTGGCAACATCTATAAACCATAAATATCCTTTGCCGCTCTAAAAGTATTACAATGTGCTTCGGTAATTATTTTTACATCTGCACTGTAACCGCCACCCATGGCAACAGCACACGGAATATCGTGTTGTTGTAAAGTTGTAAAAACAAATTTATCTCTCAACCTGCAACCTGCAGGCGACACTTTTAATTTGCCATAACGGTCCGTATCTAAAATATCAACACCGGATAAGTAAAAGGCAAAATCTGGCTTTACTTTTTTTATCAATTCAGGCAGTGTTTCTTTTAATAAATTCAGGTA
>JAYUBR010000804.1:0-1316 GCA_043740775.1 Ferruginibacter sp.
CAAATAGGATGGTGGAACACGATTGTACCCGGAGACTTTGACAATGACGGAGATATTGATTACATAGTCGGCAATGCAGGCCAGAACACTTCGTACAAAGCCAGTGACAAATACCCCATCTCCATCTACGCAAAAGACTTTGACAACAACGGTAGCTACGATGCCTTTCCCACACTTTGGTTACCTACCAGCCAATTTGATCAAACCAAAAAAGAATATCCTGCCCAGACGAGAGATGATATTGTAAAGCAGATGATCGGGATGCGATCCAGATTCCAGAATTATAAATCATTTGCTACCGCAACTATTGACCAACTGTTTACCAAAGAGCAATTAAAAGATGCCCTGCAATTAAAAGCAAATAATTTACAAAGTAGTTACCTGCGCAATGATGGCAATGGAAAATTTACTATGACCCCCTTACCGGCGCAGGCCCAGCTATCAGTATTAAACGGCATGGTAGCAGATGATTTTGATGGAGACGGCAACTTAGACATCTTAATTAATGGCAACGATTACGGCACGGAAGTAAGTGTAGGCCGCTACGATGCATTGAATGGTTTATTGCTGAAAGGCAATGGCGACGGCAGGTTTACAGCACAGAGCATTTTACAAAGTGGCATTTATATCCCCGGTAACGGCAAGGCGCTGGCAAAACTACGAGGCGGAAATGGACAGTACCTGGTAGCCGCCACACAAAACCGCGGGCCAATGAAAATGTTTGAACTAAAAAAAGAAATTAAATCCGTTGCTTTACAGCCATCAGATTTTGCAGCAGCAATAACGTTTAAAAATGGAAAAGTACAACGGCAGGAATTTTATTATGGGTGTTCTTTCCTGTCTCAGTCAGCAAGATTTTTAAGCATCGGCAGCAACATGGCATCTGTCACCATTTTTAATATCAAAGGGCAATCAAGAAAAATTGATTTTTAAAAATATGTTTAAATGTGAAGGGATTTGGGTGCGTAAATTTAAAACATAGAGCAGTTAACTCCAAACTAGTGTTAAGTTAAGTGTGAATTGGCAATGAATGGTCAATATTTCACTATTCACCATTCATAAACCTATACGTCATTTTATTCTTAACATAGCACTAGGAAGGGGGTCTAAAAAACATATTGATTATTATATGTCCCTTTTGCCTTACGCCCAATTGAGTATTACTCTCTTTTAATCATTTTCAAAAAAACAGATACCACCACAATGTTTCTGACGAAAATATAGCGGGAGGTAAGGTTTTTTAGCAGCACATTAGTGTATCTCATATCATTTGTTACCCGATCCTTCCATGCCGTACACAAGACATTGGGCGGCTC